>JBBRJW010000315.1:0-4795 GCA_038218705.1 Chthonomonadales bacterium
GAGGGGCGTGTAGGCCACTGCGCCTCCCGCAATAATGGACTTGCCTGCGAACTGCGCCTGCATGTTCCGCAGGATAGAAGCCATTATCGCCTGCTTCTTGCCGACGTTTTCGGGGTTCCCTTCGGTATCTTTGAACTTTACGTTGCAGAGTACGATCCCGCCCGGGCCTTTGGGGTACTCCACCATCGCCCCGATGTTGAGCATCGGGCGAACGCTTCTGGCGAAGCTTACCGGCCGCGCCACCTTGAAGTAGATGTTGTCGATCCCGAGGTTATCCACGGAGCCAGGCTTGGGCTCCCACGCGAGCACCTGAAGAATGATCTCCTTCACGGGCTGCGCGTAGGGTATCGGGAAGCTCTGCGGGTCCTGGTTCGGCTTAACGTCCCACGCGAGCGGGTGGGCCCGGTCGCCGTTCAGAATCAGGCCGATCTTCTTCGTAGTGTCGTAGTTCAGGTTGCTGGCCCAGGTGAACTGCGTGATCTTCTCCGGACGGGCCAGAGTAATGGGCAGCTCGAACGGCTTGCCATCCTTTGGCGCGGGGAAGTTGATGATGAGCGGCCAGAACCCATCATTCTGTATGTAGTTGTTGGTGATGAGATCCCATGCAAAGAAGGGTGACTTCGCAAAAGGCGCTACCTCGTCGATGTCGACGACATAGCTGAATGCGTCGGTATCCGGGTACTGGCCAGCGTTGAACGAGAAAACCTGCTTGCCGGAGCCCATTACGATGTTGCTGGTCGCCATCCCCGCGGTGAGCGGGCTGCGAATGCCGGGCCAGGTCACCTTCTCCTGCTTGAAGGGGCGCATCAGGTGATCAACGCCGACCAGCTTGTTATAGTCCGCCAGCCCATCGGGCCGAACGTTGTTGAGTACCAGCCAGCCGCCGCCCTGCGTAAAGGCGGTCACTTTCGCAGCGTTAGCGGCGAGCGTGTGGAGGGCGCCGGCCGAGCCGTCCAGGATCGCGATGGAGCCAGCCTTGCTCAGGGCGGCCAGCGGGTCCGCCGTGGCCGTGAACTGGAGTCCGGTCGCGGAGAGCGCGTGGGTGAGCGGCGCGTTATCGCCTGCGGCCACGGTCACCGGCCGGTAGACCAGCTTGTAGCTCTCCGCATAACGCGTCATGTTGAGGAGAAGCTGCTGTGCGGTGGCCTCGGTGGCCAGATTGCCTCCTACGGTGAGCTGGCTCAGGAGCAGCAGGCCCTTGCCGGCCTGCACCTGGGCGAGCGCGGTATCGGCCAGCTTGTTGTCGCACTGGATCAGCGACTTGGCGCCGCTGACAGGCTTGTTGTAGGCGTTTACGTAAAGCACATCGTCCGCGCCCCAGCCGATGAAGTCACTGTTCTTGAGCCCCCGAAGGATCGGCGAGCCCGCGTCCTCAATAAAGGCGACGCCTCCCCGATTGGTGTCGGGATCCATCTGGCCGGGAAGCGCGGTGTACTTGAGCGGGTTCTTCTGCTCCAGAACGATCACCACGCGGCCGGACTCGGCCCAGGCAGCCAGCCGGCTCGAGGTGGACGTTGGCAGGTCGAGTCCGTCCTTGCCGATAATGAGCACCTTCGCGCCACCCGGGAGCAGCGCAAGGCTGGCCAGCGGTGATGCTGCAATGCCATGGGCCTTCAGGAAGGGCAGCACCGTACCGCTGGGATCATAGACCGCAACCTCGGTCGGCGCGGCCGCAGGGGCATGGCCGGCCGAGCGGTGGAAGCGTGCAGCCGCGAAGGTGTTGAGCACAGAGAGCGGCTTCTGGTCGGTGAACACCTGCTTGCCAGCGCGGAGTAGCGTCAGGGCGAGCGCGCCCTCTTGCCGGGCGGCGGTCACTGCCGGGATCGGTAACAGAAACTCGACGACCTGCTTGCTGCCAGCCGGAATGCTGAGTGACTGGCGACCGCTTCCGGCCGACTTGCCACCGACCAGAAGGGACCACTCGAACGTAATCGGGTCCGAGGTGCGGGTGTCGTTGTAGATGGCGACGGTGCGCTTTACCTTTGAGCTGGAGTTGAAAGTCCAGTTATACTGGCGTGCGATCGCCGCGACGGGCTGCCAGGAGATATAGTGGTCGTCGGTCTCTCCGCCGAACCAGAAGTGGAAGCTGATGTCGTTCCAGCGATAACCCTCCGAGAGGTAGCGTGCGATCAAACCGATGGCCAGTCGTGCTTCCGATTTGCCCGTGAAAGCGCTCTCGCCGCCGATAGTTCCTAGGTCGGGCGACTCGTACCCGGATGCAAAGAAGTCCTCACCGAAGAGGATAGGCTTCGCCTTCGTGATCGGCCAGGACTGCCGATGGGTGTACCCGGCCCGGTCGTACGCGCCCTCTGGCAGCGTGTTGAGTGGCGGGGCCATGTAGTGGCCGCCGTAGACCGGCAGCGACTCGTCCAGCAGCGCGTTGCCGCCATCCACCATGTAGGGGCGGGTGGGGTCGATCGCATCCACCACCTGCGCGGTTTTGTGGTGCTCGTCGGTGGAGACCTGGTCGAGACCGAACACATGGGCGTTGATGAACGTAATCTCGTTCTCCAGCGACCAGATGAAGATGGAGGGGTGGTTGCGCTGCGATTTGATCCAGGCGCGAAGCTCAGCCCGATAGTTGTCCCAGAGATCCTTGTTCTGCACGTTGTAGAAGCCGTCCGCGCCTTCGCCATCGAAGGGAGCGGTCCGCCGGACCGGCACGCCGTGGCTGTCCATAAAGTCGAGGACCGCCGGCATCTCCATGCCGCTCTGCTGGCCCTCGCCCCAGACGCGCTGCATGTTCTGGCCATGCCTGCGCCACAGCGCGACCGACTCTTCGTCGGCACGGCCGTAGTTCGCCAGGTCGGCACGGCCGTGGAACGGAATGCCGTTCAGCGTGAAGTTCGCGCCGTGCCAATCCCACTCGCGAAATCCGAATTTGGTCTTCCGCTCGTCGACGGTCTGGCCGCCCACCTGGAGGCGCGTCACCACCTGATACTGCTGGGGATCGTCCGGCCACCAGAGCTTCGGGTTCTCCCAGCTCTCCGAAAGCTTGACCACTGTATCTGCGCTCGGGGCGATCGTTACCGCCTTCGCGGCGAACGTCTTCGCGGCCGCGCCACCGACGAGGGGGACGATCTCGTTCACGACCTCGCCACTTATGGCCGCATCCGTGGGATTGTGTAGCGTGATCTCGAGACTGAGCGACTTCTGCTTGACGGAGGGCATCGCAAAGACGTCGGCCGTATAGGCCTTGCCCGCAATGAGCAGCGATGGCGCGCGCAGAATGCCGCTCTCGTAGTGGCTCAGTACCGGCAGGTCGACCATCGTGAAGGCGTTGTAGTGCCAGAACGTGTGAGGCAGATACTGGAGATGGACCTTGTTGCTGGGATCGACCGACGCATAGAAGAAATCTTTGATCGCGACCACGACCTCGTTGGTCTCACCGAGCTTTACGGCGCTCGTGATATCCACATCCCAGTCGGAGTAGGCATTCTTTGTGTATCCGACCTGCTTGCCATTCACAAAGGCTGTGCCGATGGTGTTGATCGATGGAATGTGGAGCACGAGTGAGCGGCCTGCCAGCGTGCCGGGCACTGCCACGCGCGTTCGCAGGTAGTAGCGGTGCACGTAGGTCATCTCTGGCAAGGCGTTCTTGTCGCCAGGAACGCTGATGGCTCGCCACGAGTAGTCAGCCAGATTCGGCAGCGCCTTTACCGGCCCGAGCCGATCGTCGACTGTCATCTCATCGTCTGGCGCAATCTCCCACTTGCCGCTCAGCGGGACCGATACCTGGGCCGGTGAGGTGGGTACCGGGAGCGAGAATATCTGGGTGGAAGCCGCACGGTCCTCGGCGTTCTGCCAGTCGGTAGTGCCGGGCTTGATCGCACCGTTCGGATGAAATGGCCCTGAGGTGAAGAGAAGCGCGTCGGAAGTATATTGTAATGTGGTGGGCTTTCCCTTGTCGTCTTTTGTCCGGGTCAGCCGGACCTGAAATGTATGCGCCCCGGCCGCCATCTGCTGTTCGCCCAACGGGAGCCATCCAATGGGATTCCAGGTATTAAGCTCCACCACGTTCAGAGTGTCATCGGTCGGCTCTGCAAGCTTCCAGGCTCCGTCGTCGATCCGCCACTCGAAGGGCGAGCGGACGCGCTCGAACGCAACACGATTCCAGATCGTATAGGTGGCCGCGTCGGGCACACTCACCTTGTAACCAATCACGATCCCGCCATCCGGCACAACCTTCTCGGTCTGATCGGCCTCTACCTTCACCTGAAGCAATTTTCCGCCGGAAAGGAGGGTTGGCTTGCCGTAGTCAGTCGCTTCGGCTTTCACGGAGGGGGGATCCACTGCCGAGTACGCCTCTCCCTCCACCCAGGCCGAGGTGTCAGCAGCAAGCGCTCGGGCGTGCCCGACTCCCGCCAGCAGAACAAGGCTTGCGCCAAACACAAACTGTCCGGCGCGCCAGCTTCGTACACGCATTCCGAGGTCTCCTTCTCTGCGAAAATCCCAGTCGGGCCTATCCGCACAAATAAGCATAGGCTAATTGTACCTTTTGAATTCGGCTTTCGAGTTACTGTTTCCTGCCTGAGGGCGGTGAAGTTGATAACAGGGCGAGCCCTCTCCCCGGCTCGTGACCGGACTCGGGCGCGGGGAGTTGACCGTTCGTCGCGCCCGTGATACAATGCCCGCAAGAGGAAGCCTATGCTAACTTGCGCGGTTTCAGGCGAGCGCTGGCAGGTGCCTTCCAGATTGTGATTGCACAATGAGTATCGAGAAGTCCACAACAGAAGCCAGGCCGCTCGGCAACCGGAAGCAGGCGCAGGCCCGAGTTCGGGAAATGGCGCTGGCG
>JBBRJW010000316.1:0-4788 GCA_038218705.1 Chthonomonadales bacterium
CGCGACCATCTCCTCCGCCCGGGCAATCTCATTGCAGATCGGCTTCTCGCAGAGGACGTGGCAGCCGGCACTGAGGGCCTGCATGGTCGGCTCATAGTGGTCGCTCCCATACTCATACCCTCCAGTGGCGATGGATACGAGGTCGGGCTGCAGCTCCCGGAGCAGCTCGGCGGCGTCACCAAAGGATGGGACTCCGTGGGCAGCGGATCCCGCACAGGCACGGTCCGCTCGAATGTCGCAGACGCCGACCAGCTCGGCCAGCGGGCTCTCGCGATAGATGGTGGCGTGGAGATTGCCAATAGGGCCCATGCCGATAACAGCGGCGCGAATCATACTTACTCCCTGGTCAGGCCTCACGAATCGAGGCCAGGAATCATTCCGGCTGTCAGCGCGTGAGCGCGCGGCTGGCCGTCGAGAAAGGCGATGAGATCGGAAACAAGGTAGCTGACAATACGCTCCAGCGACTCGACTATTCCCCCTGCACGGTGAGGCGTCATGTAGGCATTTGGAAGCTTGCGCCACCTCGAGTCCACGGGAAGAGGCTCGGCATCGAAGACGTCGAGCGCCGCATAGATCTCACGGCGCTCAACGCGCTCATAGAGGGCATCGCCATCGACGACAGCGGCGCGCGCCACGTTAACGAATACTGCCCCACGCTGAAGCGAATCCACATGCTGACGGGTTACCAGGTGCGCTGTACCGGGGTTAGCCGCCGCGCAGCAGACTGCAACCTCGGACGTGGCGAACATCTCCTCAAGCGAAGCCGGCTCAGCGCCTGCGGCCCTGCCGGCTTCCGGCGCGAGAAATGGGTCGTAGTATTTCAGGTCGCAGGCAAATGGCGCAAGCAGAAGAGCCAGGCCCTGGCCCACACGCCCGAACCCGATGATGCCGACCCGCCGACCCGCGAGCTGGCGCTCGTCCACATCCACATCGTCCGGCATCTTCTTTACCCACGGCTCGTTGCCCGCCCACATCTCCGCGTGGTAGCTGCTCGTGCGTCGGAGCGAGGCGAGGATGAGCGTAAGCGCCATCTCGGAGACGGCCGGCGAGAATCCCGCGCGACTCACCGAGACAGGGATGCCGCGATCGAGAAGCAACTGCGCCTCCCGCTGATGGATATCGATGTGCGCGCAGAAGCGGAGCCCGGAGGATGCGTCCAGCACCTCAGGCGTGAACCGCGGCCATGACCACATAAGCACGCCATTGGCCCAGGCGAGATGCGGAGCGATCTGCTCGGCCGTATCACAGGATGTGCGGCGGACAGATAGCCGCTTCTCGAGCGGCTCGAAGGCTGGCGCAAGCCGCTCGCTGTCGCGCAGGCTCTCCGGTAAATTGATCAGGATGCGGAATGGCTCAGACATATGGCTCCTCCGTGGCATGCTTTCGCGCAGGCGAGCTAGCAGGCCCAGCATATTGTTAACCAGAAGAAGGCCCGCCTCCTCCCGGTTGAGGGAAGAGGCGGGCCGAACCAGTTTAGCACTGGCCGATGACTACTCGTCCTCGGTAGTGTCCTCCTCGGTGGAGATCTCGCCGAGGCGAGAGAAGAGCAGCTTCATCTCGTCCACGCCGAGCACATCCTTACCTCCGGAGCCTTCGCCATCGACCGGAGCCGCGGAGAGCTCCTCGACCATCTGGAACCCGTCCATCGGGAGCGGATCAGGCCGCGACGCCGTGCGCCCGAGCAGGGGCACATCGTCGTCCTCGTCCAGAATTCGGCCTCCAGACCGGTCGTCGTCGCGCTTCATCGGCTCGACGATCAGCGGTACGCCATCCGGGGTAGCGAGCTCCAGGCTGCGGTAGCCAGGGAGACCGGTACCGGCCGGGATAAGGCGACCGATGATGACGTTCTCCTTCAGGCCAACCAGCTCATCCTTCTTGCCACGGACAGCCGCCTCGGTGAGGACGCGAGTGGTCTTCTGGAACGAGGCCGCAGAGAGGAAGCTCTCTGTCGCCAGGGACGCCTCGGTGATGCCGAGGAGCACCCAGTCGGCAGTCGCCTCCTGGCCGCCAGTCTCCCGAACTCGCGTGTTCTCGTCTTCAAACACGAACTTGTCGACGATCTGGCCCGGCAGGAACCGGCTGTCGGCAGCCTGCCGCACCTTTCGCTTCCGCAGCATCTGGCGGACGATGACCTCAACATGCTTGTCGTTGATGTCCTGACCGACGCCCTTGTAGACTCGCTGAACTTCCCGGACAAGATAGTCCTGGACGCCGCGAGTGCCCTGGAGCTCGAGCACCTTCTGCGGATCGAGAGGACCGCCGGTCAGTCGGTCGCCCGGGCGAACAAACTGACCCGCCTCCACCTCTAGGCCTCCGCGGTGGGGGACCATATGCACCTTGCGCACGACCAGGTCCTTGCGTCCCATGGCCACGACCTTGCGCAGAGCGCGATCGGTGATCGGCTCGCCCTTCTGGACGATCGTCTCGCCGCTCTCGTCGAGGATCTCCTCGCCTGCAGTAGCATCGGTGCCGAGGCCCTGATGGGCGAGGGCATCGTTGAGCTCCTGTCGGACGTGGATCACGACATTGCGGAGACCCTTCGTTTCGATGGATGCGACCTCGCCATGGTGCTCGGTGACGATGGCCTGGCCCTTAGGCTTTCGAGCCTCGAAGAGCTCTACGACGCGGAGCAGGCCGCCGACTTCGTCCTCGAGCACTTTCAGGACGGCCTGGATAGACCGCGCCCTCTCGCGCTCAGAGCCTTCGGCCTCACCGAAGTCGACGATACCGCGCTGGATATCGTCATGGAGCTCCCGGAGGGTCGACTGCCGTTTCTGCTTTACGTTGGCGACCCCTGTCAGGTAGTTGCCAGCGACGCCTCCCATATGGAAGGTACGCATGGTAAGCTGCGTACCGGGCTCGCCGATGGACTGCGCTGCGATGATGCCGGTGGCAACGCCGATGTCGACGAGGCGGCCGGTCGCGAGGTCGCGGCCATAGCAGCGGGCGCAGACGCCCTGACGCAGCTCGCAGGTGAGAACAGACCGGAGGTTAATCTCCATCGAGGTGGTGATCTCGTAGAGGGTAACCGCTGGCTTGTCCTTCTGGAACGCGTGGAAGCGCCGCACGCCCCGCGCGAGCAACGCATTCGTCTGGTCCACGGTTAGCGCATCGCCCATTTTGGCGACGATCTCCTGCGTGTCCAGCGTTACGATATCGTCCATGGCGATTCGGAACGCATCGAGCTTGCGCGCGATCTCATCTCGGATATCGTTATTCGCCTCGAGAAGCAGCTCGTGAGTGATCGGATCTACGATATCTTCCTGGGAGTATCGACCCTTCACTCGCTCGCTGATGGGCTCCAGAACGTTGCCGCTCTCAAGTATCTCGCGGACCGCGATGGCCTGGTTGGTGCCGCAGTCCTGATCACGGACGATGACATCCTGCGCAACATCGACGAGGCGCCGGGTAAGGTAGCCAGCGTCTGCGGTTCGAAGCGCAGTGTCTGCCATACCCTTTCGGGCTCCGTGCGTTGAGACGAAGAACTCGAGAACGTTAAGGCCCTCGTGGAAGTTCGACTTGATCGGAAGGTCCTCAATCAGGCCTCCGAACGGGTTTGTCATCAGTCCGCGCATGCCCGATAGCTGCGTCACCTGCTTCTTGGAGCCTCGGGCTCCGGAGTCGGTGATGATGGAGATCGGGTTGTACTGCTTCATGTTGGTCATGATGGCATCGGCCACCTGGTCAGAAGCGCGCAGCCACTGGTTGAGAACCATGGTCCGCCGCTCTCCGGAGTTGATAGCTCCACGGTTCCACTGACGGTTGGTGCTTCGAACCTGCTCTTCCGCTTCCTTGATGATCTTTTCGCGCTGGCCAGGGATGTCCATGTCCGTCATCGCAATGGTGATTCCACCGCGAGTTGCGAACTTGAAGCCGATGGTCTTCAGCTCATCGAGGAAGTTGATCGTAGTCTCTTTGCCGTGATTCTCATAGACGTCCGAAACAACCTCGGAGACGCCGTTCTTCCTCATGGTGCGGAAGAGGTACTTGTCCGTGTACTTCAGGCGTGGCGGCAGAATCTGGTTCATAATCAGCCGGCCAACGGTGGTGTAGCGAGTGAAGTCGAGCTTGCCACCCTTCATCGGCGGCTCGTTCGGGTTCTTCGGGCCGACCACCTCTACGACGATCTCGGCGTCGGCATCCATGCCGAGTCGATGCGGCAGGCGGACGCTGATCGGCTCGTGCAGATCGAGCTCGCCGGTATCGTAAGCGAGCATCGCCTCTTCGGGGCTGCCGAAGATGTATCGACGCGGCCACAGCGTATTCGGGTCGCTCTCTGCCTTCGGGTCCTCCTGGATCATCGTGAGGTAGTAGGATCCGAGGACGATGTCCTGAATCGGCGCGACAATCGGGTTGCCGTGAGCCGGGCTGAAGAGGTTATGTGACGAGAGCATCAGGATGCGCGCTTCCGCCTGGGCATAGGCCGAGAGCGGCACGTGCACGGCCATCTGGTCGCCGTCGAAGTCAGCGTTGAAGGCGTGGCAGACGAGCGGGTGTACCTGGATGGCCTTGCCATCGACGAGCACGGGCTCGAACGCCTGAATGCCGAGGCGATGGAGTGTAGGCGCACGGTTCAGCAGAACCGGGTGCTCCCGGATCACGTCCTCGAGGGCATCCCAGACCTCTGGCCGCATCTTATCGATGAGGCGCTTGGCGGTCTTGATATTGCCGGTGTAGCCACGCTCCACCAGCGTCTTCATGACGAATGGCTTGAAGAGCTCGAGGGCCATCTCCTTCGGCAGGCCGCACTGATGCAGCTTCAGGTGAGGGCCGACAACGATAACGGAG
>JBBRJW010000317.1:0-4767 GCA_038218705.1 Chthonomonadales bacterium
TGCTCTGTGTCGCAGCCTCCGTCGCCGCCGGCCACGATCAGGGAGTCCCGGTCACCATAGTATTTCGCGCCCCATTCAATGAGGTTGGTCTGGCCGGGGAACGGCTTCGGGGTGCCGGGCTGGCTCCACGTAAGCGTCCAGTCCGGGTTCTTGAATTCCCATTTCACGTCCATCATCGGAGGTGCATCGTAGACGCTGTCGGCCTGCGGTGTCCCGGTGGCCTCGACGCTCACAGGTCCCGTGGTATCCGCACCCATACACCAGAAGACGATACTCAGCGCGTGGTTGCCGCGGTCGCGGATAAATCCTGCGCCATAGTCCATCATCCACCGGAAGGCAAACTTGCAGTAAGCGGCATTGTAGGGCCGCCACCGCGCCGGACCGAGCCACATATCCCAGTCGAGATTTGCCGGTGGCGCAGTCTCCTGGCCCCAGCCATCGCCCATATTATTGGGATGCCAGACCTCGACGCGATTCACCTTGCCGATCTGTCCGTTACGAATGAACTCCGCAGCCACCCTGGCATTCGGGTTCGACCGCCCCTGCGCGCCGATTTGAATGACCCGGTTGTACTTCTGGCCAGCGTTCATCATCGCCTGGCCTTCCTGAATGGTCTTGCAGAC
The DNA here is from genome assembly GCA_038218705.1 of Chthonomonadales bacterium. Lineage (GTDB taxonomy): Bacteria > Armatimonadota > Chthonomonadetes > Chthonomonadales > Chthonomonadaceae > JBBRJW01. The sequence continues at coordinate 624 of JBBRJW010000317.1, forward strand.
GGGCTTCTCCGAGTAGACGTGCTTGCCCGCCTGGCAGGCATGAACCGTCATCAGAGCGTGCCAGTGGTCCGGAGTACCGATGGTGACGGCGTCGATGTCCTTGCGATCGAGGATGCGCCGGTAATCCTGACACACCATGGGGGTGCCCTGGACGCGCTGTTTGGCGACAGCGTTGGCCTGGTCGAGATCCACGTCACAGACTGCCGCGGCATCTGATACAACGTGGGAAGAGCCCATTCCGCCCACGCCGATGTGGGCATAGACGATACGGTCGTTCGCGCCGGCGCGCCCGCGCTTCGCCAGCACCCCTTCGGGGATGAATGTGGGCAGTGCCACCGCCGCACCCGTGACGGCCGTGGACTTCAGAAAGCCACGGCGTGAAACAGTGTTCTTCTCCAAGTCGGTTCTCCCTCATGGACCCCGGCCAGCGTGCAGATGCGCGCCCCGTGTGAGAGGCGCGAACGCGAGCCATTTCGGCAGAGTACTGCAAGGTTGTTATGGATGGACGCGGGCATTTCCTCTCTGGGCATGCCCGATTAGTTCGCGCGTGCAAGAGCCCGCGCCGCAACCGGGCGCGGGCTTGCAGATTGGCGACTGGTAGTTCCCGGAGAAACGGGCGTGAGGGAGTGTCAGGCAGCAGGAAGGATCGCTACGGAGTTGATAACGTCGCCCTGCCGAAGCGCCAGGACCGCTTCCAGGCCCTCCGTTACTTTGCCGAAAACGGCGTACCCGCCGTCGAGGTGCGGGGTCGCCTGGAGCGTAAAATAGAACTGGCAGGATGCGCTGTCTGGATCGGCGGACCGCGCCATGGCGAGTACTCCTGCGGCGTCGTGCTTCAGCCCTGGACTGACTTCGAGAGGGATCTTGCGCTTCGAGCTGCCCGTGCCCGTGCCGAGTGGATCTCCGCCCTGCACTACGAAGCCGGCGACATATCGGTGGAACTTGAGCCCGTTATAGAAGCCCTGCTCGGCGAGCTCGATGAAGTTCGCCGTGGTGATAGGCGCTTCGTCTTCAAAGAGGGTGAACGTGATGACACCCCGGGATGTATCCATGGTTGCAGTGCGATTCGGCATCGATTAAGGGTCCTTCCTGAGACTGATGTCGGCATGTACGCGGACGCGCAGATTGGTTAATTGTAGCACATGGCCTGCCTCGAGGCCGCCGAAGCAGAAGTGGCAGGAATCTCCCGCGCCGGGGCACAAATGGGGTGTGTAAATCGATTATCCTGTTTCGGGAGGAAGAATTGGCAGTCATATTCGCGAGCGCTCCGGGCCGGTGCGGTATTGTGGGAAACCCGTCCGATATGTATGGCGGAAATGTCGTTTCAACAACGGTTCGGGAGCGCGCCGAAGTCGAGCTCCGCCCGGGCCCGGCTGGAATACGCATCACGAATTCCGGCCAGGATGCTCGCCTCCTCGGGCGCGATGACCTCGTTCTGTCCGGCGATATGCTCGACATTGCTCGGGCTGCGCTCACCTATTTCGAAGTGGATCCCGCGGCCTCGGCCTTCGAATTGTCTCTCCGCACCGATATCCCGATGCGAGCGGGGCTCGCGGGCTCGACCGCGATGCTTGCCGCCCTCGTTGGCGCGCTCGACGCCCACCTCGGGCTCCGGATGCACCGCTATGCCCTGGCGGAGACCACGCGAAAGATCGAGGCGCGCGTTCTCGGCATCGTCTGCGGTCTCCAGGATCAGCATATGGCGGTTTTTGGCGGGCTGAACTATATGGCCTACCCGGGCAAGGAGATGCTGGAGCAGCGGAACGACGAGCCTTATGGCGTAGTGGAGCCCCTTGCCGAGAGGCTCCCGGATGTTCCTCTGCTGCTCGCCCATACCGGGGTGGAGCACAATTCCGGGGCGGTGCATCGTTCGCCCAGGGAGCGCTGGCTCGCGGGAGATCCCGTGGTGCGCGCTGCGTACAGAGATCTGGCAGAGCTGGCGTGGCGCGCAAAGCGGGCGCTGCTCGAGCGCGACTGGCCGACAGTGGGCGACCTGATGAACGTAAATCATCGCACTGTTGCGGAGCTGGGCGGCTCCGGCCCCGATAACGACCGACTGATCGCGGCGGCGCTCGCGGCGGGAGCCTGGGGCGCCAAGCTTGCCGGTGCAGGGGGAGGGGGCACGATCGTTCTGATTGCCGAAGACCCGGCAAAGGTGGGCGAGGCGCTGATGGCCGCAGGCGCGGACCGCCTGCTGCACCCTGGCCCGTGGCCAGGTCTGACCGTGACGAGCGATGACGGAAGTTCTCGGAAGGGGAGAGGCGAGTGACACGAGCGTTCCGATGGCGGGGTGCGGGGTTTGCAGCCCTGCTGACGGTGGCAGTCTCGACCTGCGCTCGCGGAGACTTGAGGGCGGGAGCGGCGCGGGTGGAGCTCACGCCCGATGTTGCCAGCCACCCTACGCCGCTCGGCGGGTACGCCGCCCGCCGCGGCGCCGCCTCGACAGGGGTTCACGATCCAATCTACGCTCGCGCTCTGGTCCTTGCCGATGGCTCGCGGCGCGTGGCGCTGGTCTCGGTGGATCTCTGTTTTCTGCCGGCCAGCCTGCAGCGGGCGGTCTGCAGTCGCCTGCCTGCGCTCGGAGCCGGGGACATCCCCGGTGCCGGATTGTTGATCGCCGCCACGCACACACACTGCGCCACGGACCCGCTGGCAATGCATGGCGGAAACCGGTTCTCGGCCAATGGCTGGACGGCTTTTGACCCGACTCTGACCGAATACACTGCTGAGCGGATTGCCCGGGCCATTGCAGGCGCCGAAAAGGCCCTGCGGCCGGCCCAAGTGGGATCTGCCGTCCTTCACCTTCCTGGCCTGAACCACAACCGCCGCGGCGAGAGCCTCACAGATCCGGACATGACCCTGCTCCGGGTGACCGACCTGGCGGGGGCGTCCATTGCAGCCGTAGCAAACTACGCGGCCCATCCTACGCTGTTTGGCGACAGGATGCGGGAGATCTCGGCGGACTGGCCAGGGCCCTTTACGGCGCGGCTGGAGGCGAGGATGGGGGACGGAGCGGTCTGTCTCTTCCTGAATGGTGCAGAGGGCGATGCCTCGCCGAGCCAGGCGACCGGGACCACGGAGGCTGCGAAGGTACTGGACTATGCCGAGAAGCTGGATGCTGCAGTGGACGGAAGCCTCGAAGCGATCAAATGCGGTCCGGCCACGATATCGGGCTGGAGCGAGGCAGTGACACTGCCGGCCCGAAAGGCGAAACCGGAGTACGTGGTAGCGGCGGCCCAGCTCGGGCTAACGATCAAGCAGGCGAGAACTCTTGTCACCGACCTGATGCCGACTACAACTCGGCTCACATTTGTGCGGGTCGGGGGCATTACTTACCTGGGGTTTCCCTGCGAGCCAACGGCGGCCGTAGGGCTGGAGGCGAAGCGCATTGCGCGCACCGCCGGGGTAGAGCGCCCCGCGGTCGTTGCGCTCGCGAACGACTGGCTGGCCTACTGCCTTACTCCCGCGCAGTACGCCGCCGGCAAGTACGAAGCGATGATGTCGTTCTATGGAGGCCAGCTGGGCCCCACGCTGCTCGCTTCCGAAGCCGCGGGGCTGCGGACGCTGGGCGCGCGAGCGACCCCACGGTCCACACGGCGGCGTATCCGGCGCGCGACGCGCTAGTTCCCCGCGACCAGGGAACCACGCATGGAGCAGAGGAGGCGACCACCAACCTTGGCCGCCTCCAACCGTTCTCTGGGCGTCAGGGGTGGGACTGGCGCATCGCCCGAAGGGATTTGAGCTCGGTGGCTCCGATCGATTTCAATCGATCCATCCACATCTTCTTCATTGGCCGAAGGGTTTCGACTATCGTCTCAGCAATGGCGACATCCCGGTACCACTTGGAGTTGGCCGGAACAATGTACCATGGGGCCGCAGGACTCGAGCACTTATTGATAGCATCCTCGTAAGCAGCCTGGTAGTCGTCCCAGTGCTCCCGCTCTTTCCAATCGGCGGGCGAGAGCTTCCAGGCCTTGGTGGGATCCTTCTCGCGGTCGAGCAGCCGCTGCTCCTGCTCATCCTTGGAGATGAAGAGCGCGAACTTCATGATGATCGTTCCCTGATCCGTAAGGAGCCGCTCGAAGTTATTGATGTGTTCGTATCGCTTCTTCCACTCCGTGGCAGGTATCAGGTCGTGTACTCG
>JBBRJW010000318.1:0-4758 GCA_038218705.1 Chthonomonadales bacterium
TGGGTGGGGCCAGGGAGCCTGTCATCCTGCCTGGGACAGCGCCTATCACCTGATCTCCTGGTATCTCTACCGCTACTGCGGCGATACCCGTATCCTCGAGCGCCACTACGAACATCTGAAACGATATGTGGACTACCTGGCGCTTCGCACTGAGGGCGGCACCGTCAACTTCGACAGTTTGAACGACTGGGTGCCATGGTCAACCGTGACCTCAAGCCAGATGATCAATACCGCATTCTTGTTTGTTGATGCGCAGATCGTGTCCCGGATTGCAGGCATCCTCGGAAATTCCGGGGATGCGAAGAAATACGCGGATCTCGCTGCTGCGACCAGGCAGGCGTACAACACTCGCTGGCTGAATAAATCGACCGGTGGTTACGATAACAGCAGCCAGTGTGCGCAGTCCATGGCGCTGTATTACGGTCTGGCACCGGAAGATCAGCGCAAGAAGGTGTTCGGAGTTCTTGCTGCGGATATCGAAAGGCGCGGTCTCCTGGACGTCGGAATCCTGGGAGCGAAGTACGCGCTTCGTGCGCTGTCCGAGAACGGGCGCACGGACCTTGCGTACCGCATCGCCGTCCGCAAGGAACAGCCGGGATGGGGTTGGTGGATGGAACAGGGAGCCACGACGTTGTGGGAGGACTGGAAGGGAGAAGCCTCCCTGAACCACATCATGTTCGGCGATATCAGCGCATGGTTCTACAAGTGGCTTGCCGGCATCGACCTGGATCCGGAAGAGAACGCGTTCCGGAAGATCATCATCCGGCCACAGCCCGTTGGAGACCTGAAGTGGGTTCGCGCGTATCACGACTCGCCCTACGGCCGGATCGTCAGCAGCTGGCAGCGCGATGGCAACCGGCTGACGATGGAGGTCACGATACCGCCCAACTCGAGCGCAACCGTTTTCATCCCGACTTCGGAAGTCTCCACGTTGACCGAATCGGGCAGACCGATTTCCAGGTCCCAGAGCGTGACATTCCTGCGCATGGAAGTGGGCGCCGCGGTCTATGAGGTCGGTTCCGGCGCTTACCTGTTCGCATCGGAGCTACAAGGCGGCAGTAAAGCTCAGTAATGGTCCATCAGCTTCCAATGGCGGCGCATGTTCAGCTGCCATGGATACCGCAAACAGGGTCTGACTGGCGGTGATCTATGGACTAGCGTCAGAAGGATGGAGGCCATTCGTCGCCTGGCAACCTATGCCCTGTTGCTGGGATGACGAGCGGCTGCGCAGCGTGAGTGGTGCGAGCAGGCGAAGGCGGTGACGGTGGCGAAGAGTGTCCACCCATCAGAAGGTGAATGGCTGAGGTAATCTCCAGGGACCCGCGAGGGGGCTCCTAGCCGTGAGTCGCGAGGAAGTTGCTCAGCATGGCGTGACCATGCTCCGTGAGGGCGCTCTCGGGGTGGAACTGCACGCCTTCAATGGGGTAATCACGGTGCCGAACGGCCATCACTGTGCCGTCGTCTGTCTCTGCGGTGATCTCCAGGCACTCCGGCATGGTATCCCGCCGAATGACAAGAGAGTGGTAGCGGGTCGCCTCGAAGGGGTCCGGTAGACCCGCGAAGACGCCCTGGCCCTGGTGATGAATCATCGACGTCTTGCCATGCATGATGGTATGGTGCCGAATCACTTCACCGCCGAACGCCGCGCCAATCGACTGGTGCCCGAGGCATACTCCGAAGATCGGGACCTCACCTTTGAATCTCTCGATGAGAGCGATACAGATTCCGGCCTCGCTCGGGGTGCACGGCCCGGGAGAAATGAGAATGTGATCGGGGCGCCTGGCGGCAATCTCATCCAGAGTAATCTGATCGTTGCGGAACACCTCGACTGCTGCACCGAGCTCGCCCAGGTACTGCACCAGATTGTAGGTGAAGCTGTCGTAATTATCGATCACGAGAACCATAGCAAAGCCCCTGCCGATTCCTAGAAACGCTCGAAGCGCTCCACATCCATCACAAAACAGACTGCGCCCCCCACGAGAACCTTCACCGGGCTCGGCATGAAATTGCCAACCGGGGCCGCGTCCGGAGGAAGCACGTTCACGAACTGCTCCCGCGTCTTGCAGCTATCGCTGATGACCTGGATCAGCCGCTCCGCCTCCTTGCCCTCTACACCGATCAGAAGCGTGACATTTCCCTCACGAAGAAATCCGCCGGTGCTCCCGATCTTCGTGAACTTAAAGCCGTTACGGAGGAGAGCCTCGGTGATCTTATTCTTATCGCGATCATGCACAACAGTTATGACGAGCTTCATGAGTTCGAGTCTCCCGGGGCAGACATATCTTGCAGGGATTTCGCGGCCGCAAGGGCCGCTTGCACGCGCTCAAAGATGGCCGCGTGAAGCCGATCAGGCGGCTCCTGGGCGTCGAGCACGCAGAAGCGCCCTGAGTCATTCCGCGCTTCGGCGGCAAATCCCTGCCGCACGCGCTCGTGGAACTCCAGATTCTCAAGTTCCATCCGGTGCTTCTCGAGCTGCCGGGCGAGGCCTGTCTCGGGCGGCAGGTCCAGCAGCACCGTCAGGTCGGGCGTCACCCCATGTACTGCGAAGGCGTTTAGCTGCGCGACGCGGTCTCGACCAAGCCCTCTGCCTACGCCCTGATACGCAATACTCGAATCGATGAACCGATCGCAGAGCACGATGTCCCCGGCCGCGAGGCGCGGACGGATCACCTCTTCGACGTTCTGCGCGCGCGATGCGAGAAAGAGCAGCAGCTCTGCCCGGGGCGTCATCTCGTGCTCCAGCAGGAGCGCCCGAATGGCTTCGGAGATCGTGTCGCCACCCGGCTCACGGGTTACGCAGACCGTCAGCCCGCTCGCCTCCAGCGCGGCGCGCAAGAGCGCGATCTGCGTGGTTTTGCCGGCTCCCTCTACACCTTCAAACGTAACAAACAGACTGCCCGCCCCATTCATGCGCAGAACGCTCCCTCGGAGTATCGATGAGTTCTGCCTTCATGGTACCCGATGTGCCTGCAGCACCGGGTCCCTTGGCGCATGGCCCCGTGCACCAGACGATGGTCACGAGGGGGAGCGGCAATGTGGAGGCGGCCGGTCACTCCATGGGCTGCCCGCCCATTGCGCAGTCGCGCCAACGGAAGCATGCCCCGATTGGCGACCGACCGGAGTACTACCTGAGGAAGCGCCGGATGGCATGGCTCCACCCGGCGCTCCTACGCTGCTTACGGCCCGACGGACGCTTACACCACGATCGGCAGAATGCGAACTCGCCGCTGCGGCTCCACGCCCACGCTCTCCGAGAAGAGCTGGTAGCGCTCAATGAGCTGGTGCTGGAGCCGCCGGGTGTACGAGTTGGCCGGAGCCAGCTCAATCGGTTCGTTCGTCTCCTTCACCTGATCGATCGCGTCCTGGGTATCCTGGAGCAGCATCTCCACGTCGTCCAGCTCCGGGTCTGCGCCGCCCTTCAGGCCAAAGAGCTCCCGCACGCAGCTCGCGATCTGCGCGTAGGTGTTGCTCCGCACGACGTAGATGGGCAGGCGGCGCTGCGCAGCCTCCCGCATCTTACCAGGCTCCCGCTTATAGGTTGCCTTCAGGGCTACAACCACGTCGGCGTCGCCCACGTCACGGGCAATATGCGCGGAGAGATGCCCCTCCGCGATGGCCCGATCGAGACGGCTGCGGCTCACCCCGTAGGGGAAGATTCGCACAACCTGCGGCAGGGGCCGGGTGCGCGGGTCGACTTCCAGGTCGCCACCAGCCGTCGCAGCCGACGGCGCGGATACTCCTGCTGCCCGGGGCGTCAGGCGCGCGCCGGTTCGCGGAGCGGGCGGTTCAGCCCGCTCCTCGTCTAAAGGGTAGGTGCGCCCTCGCTCGGCGCGTGCTTCTGTTCGCTCATTGCGGCTGCTGCGGGGATGTCGGTAGTCGTCTCGATCGGGAAGCTCCCGAATTCCGGCCGACTCCTCGGCATGCTGCACAACCTCGATCTGCCCCTCCTCGGTCCTCACCCGAATCTCCGGCCGTGGGGTCGTTCCGCGCAGCAGTCGGTCGACAGTTGCCTGCACGTCGAGATGGAGCGCGAGCTTATCGACCTCGATGATCTCGATCACCACATCAAAGGTCGGCGGCGCCTTGCGCTCGAGAACCGTCTTCTGAGTACCACGGCGCTTCGCCTCATCGTCCGAAAGGGTTACCGCCTGAATGCCCCCCACCAGATCCGAAAGGGTCGGGTTCATCATCAGGTTTTCAAGTGTATTGCCGTGCGCCGTGCCCACAAGCTGAACGCCTCGCTCCGCGATCGTTCTCGCCGCAAAGGCCTCCTGCTCGGTGCCGATCTCATCGATGACGATCACCTCCGGCATGTGGTTCTCCACCGCCTCGATCATCACGCTGTGCTGCTGCTCGGGCGTAGCCACCTGCATGCGCCGCGCGCGCCCGATTGCGGGATGCGGGATATCTCCGTCGCCGGCAATCTCATTGCTGGTATCGACGATGACGACGCGCTTCTTCATCTCCTCAGACAGGATACGGGCGACCTCGCGCAGCTTGGTGGTTTTGCCGCGTCCGGGGCGACCGAGCATCAGGATGCTCTTGCCGCTCTCCACGACATCCAGAATGATGTCGATGGTGCCGTAGACCGCGCGACCGATACGGCAGGTGAGTCCTACCACCTTGCCCTGGCGGTTGCGGATTGCGGAGATACGGTGCAGAGTGCGCTCGATTCCGGCGCGGTTATCTTTGCCGAAAGAGCCGACCCGTTCGATCACATGGGCGATATCTTCGTCCGTGATCGGCTCCGAGCCGAGT
>JBBRJW010000319.1:0-4755 GCA_038218705.1 Chthonomonadales bacterium
AAATCTCCATAGGTATCCACGGCCCCTTCCCAGCAAATGCCGCGCGGGCGAAATCGTTCGAGCTTCGAACCGGAGCAGCAGCCGTATGGAAGCCGCCGCGGTTCGAACGGTGCTCGGGTATAGCCCTCCGCGCCCCTGAACGCCACGCCGAAATGCCCCGCCTGCTATCAGTATATCCGTTCCGCACAGCCAATAAGATAAGCGGGCATTAGGGCCGGCTTCGACAAGAGCAGATTGTCCTCCACGAGCGCAGATGCGGCCACTCCGAGGCAACGCTCAACAATCGGGCGCACAAATCGATTAGATATTCGAGCCATGATCGCCGGCCCGTAACACGAAAATCGAGCGCAATTGAGGGAACTTGCCCCATCAAGACCACGACTTACCACGGTCATTGCCTAGCAAAGGGGGCAGGAGCCCGGGCGCCTTGCAGTTCGAGTGCGTCGATTGTCTGCAGCGACCGGCAGCGAGAACTGACAGGGCATTGGCAGCAAAGCTCCTTCTCTTTCGAAACACTCTCCGCACTTCAATCCCAAGCACTCTCATGCGCCGGATTGTGCCGGGTGCCAGAAGAGCAGCAGCGCTGGACGACGCTCCTACCCACTTGTTGGCGATGGTCGTTTGCGATGGAAGCCCGACATCGGGCAATTCTCACGATGGAGTGGATTCCCACGAAAGGAACGGCAGCATGGCAGACAATAAGAGCGGACAGCGCGGCGGCACATCCGAGCAGCACGCGGAGGCCGGGCGACAGAGCCACAAGAACGACAGCAACCAGGGCGGCGGGCAGGGCGGTGGTCAGCGTGGAGGCACCTCCGAGCAGCACGCGGACGCGGGTCGCCAGAGCCACAAGAACGATGGTGGCAGCGGCCAGGGTGGCGGTCAGCGCGGCGGCACCTCCGAGCAGCACGCGGACGCGGGTCGCCAGAGCCACAAGAACGATGGTGGCAGCAACCAGGGCGGCGGTCAGCGCGGTGGCACGTCTGAGCAGCACGCGGATGCTGGACGCCAGAGCCACAAGAACGACTGATCCCTGTCGGTTGAGCATTCAATAGGAGCCGGGCAGGCCCCAGTGGGGGCCTGCCCGGTTTGTCACGTATGGTGACAGTTCTATGGACAGGAACAACGCCTATGCCGTCGACCAGTGCAGTCGCTATGATGAGACGTCAGCTTTCCGCTCTGGGCAGAAATTCCCAGGATGAAGCGCTCATTGGAAATCGCATGTCCTGTAGCGGTTTCAGCCGCGCCGACCTATGAGACGAGCCCCGCCTCCTTTAGCCTCCGCATAGGCACCGTCCGACGCGAGTGCTTTCCCAGAAGTTGCGCGAGCTTTGCGTCGAACACCTGGCGTAGGCCGGCCTGAATGGAAGAGTCGCGCATGTCGATGAGCAGGCGGCAGGCCGCATCGTACGACGACGCCTTTTGCTCCTCCGCCAGGGCGCTTACAGTGCTCCACAGTTCGGATGGGCGTCGAGCAAGCGCAGCCAGGTACTCGCGCCGCTTTCGCTCGCCCTGTATCCGTACAGGGGCAGCTAGGAGATCGCCAGGGCTTCGGGCCCCGCTTCCGCCTTCGGCCGATGCGGCGGACTCCGCGCGGGCGCGGTGGTACCTGCTCCGCAATTCCGTCAGAACCCGCATCCCCTCTCCTTCGAGAAGGCGCACGAGGATAGCTCTTACCTCCTGCTCCGATAGTTCCGCCGACCACTCGACAATTGCCTGACAAGAGCAGTCATCTACTGACCGATCAGGGCTCGTTTGCGCGGCGGCCGCAATCAGGTCCCTTTCGACGTCGAGGAAGCTGGCCAGCGCGATCTGCGAATCCGTAAGAGACTCTAGTCCCGCCGGTATCGGTGGCCCGACTCGATTGGTCCTGTCTGTCTCGTCGTTCTCGTCGCCGTTCTCATCGTTCCTGCAATTCACGGTCTCTTCGTCGTCATACAGCAGTGCGCGGGAAGCGGAAGCCAGCCAGCCGATGTAAAGAGAGCGGAAATCTCCGCGAGCGAGCTCGTCGCGTATGGGCACAAGCTGGTCCATCCAGCCTTCCCCGGGGGTCCACTCGCAGTCGAAATCTTCGTATCGCTGCCATTCCAGGATCAAGTGTTTGTCGGTGACCCGCCACTGCAGGCCTTCATCGACCGCATAGCGATCGAGCATGTCTGTCGGCAAAACGGTTCGTGGCAGCCGCAGCATTAGTCTGCAGGTACAAGATTCACTGACGTAGACGTGCGCATCGAAATACGCCTCCATTAGCCGGGCAGGATCGCCGCGAAAGCTGCCGTAGTTGTAAGTGTTGGTGAACCTCTCCCGCGTTATGTCTGCCCGCGTGGAGAGCTGGCGCAACTCCTGCATCTGACCGGGCGAGAGCGGCTGATCCACAGCCCGGAATTCATAGTACTGCTGGTAACTCATCGTCCCTCTCCCGTGCAGCCCCGGATTCTGCTTCACTTCCAAGCTTCGCCACGACGACGACCAAATCGTCTCTCAAAATGCTCCTTACGATTGCTCCCGGGGATAGACAGGGGATAATCCACTCCGCTTCACCGGGCACGCCGCCCGGAGACCGTGGTGGGATTTGGGCTGGCTACGAAAGCAGTGCATACCTCCAGTTGGATAGCTGAGCATCTGCACTGGATACTATTAGGCGGTGGATTAGGATTTACGGAACGCCGGTCCAGGTCTTTACATAAAACACGGAAGCTATTCCCTGTGCCCGCAATTCTTGTCGAATATCTTCGGACTTTGCTTCCAGCAGGTCCTTGATTTCTGGTATCCCGGTGAATATCATGACCTCTACATAGTCGCCTCGGGGTGTACCGTAAACTTCCAGTACGGGATCAACTGGCAAGTCCGAAACAATGTCGGCGACGCGATCGGCAACATATGTTTCCACACTTTCGGCAACGGAGCCGCTAGCAGGGACGAGGTAGGTATCGATTCGCTGAATTGGACGTTTCATGTCAGTACTTTCCTGCAATTCTGTCCTGGAGGTACTCTTCCATCTGTACAACAATCTCGTCCGCGAAGTGAACTGCCTGCGGGCCGATGGACGCAAATTCCACCTTCGGTTCACTTGGGTTCGAGGAACCGTAGTAGTGATAATCTGCAAGTTGGCGGTTAAGCAGCAGGTCCTTTAACGTTGTCTGATTGATGCCGGCAACATCCGCTTTTGTCTTAAGCGCCGGGTCGTCCTTCATCCTCTTCAAGAAATCACTAATGGCCTCAGAGTGACCATACGTATCTGCACGAAGATCGAATAGCAGCACAGCGCGAAGTGTGTGATGAACTGCGTAGTATCCTCGTGACGTTGCATTTCGAAAATCCATTTCGTCTGGCGATCCGGCAAGCATATCAGTGGCCGACGCAACAAACTCCTTCGCAAATGCAATTCTGTCGAGAGCGACCTGTTGAATGGCCGAATCGATCAGTCCTATGTCAATTATAGGCGCATGAAGGCCCCTGTAGTGTCTCAACAGGGTGTAGTGGTCACGTCTGAGCCGTTCAATCGCGATTAGCAGTGTTGTTGGGAGTGCCATTGTTCACCTGAACCGAAGACATCTAAAACCGTTTCGGCCTGGCGGATGGAAACGCCAGGCTCGAAACGCTCTGACTATCTCAAACTGCATGAGTTTCGTGATCTGTTGGTCGTTCGCTAGCCATCACTTGCCCACTATTTCAGATTCCGGGCAGCGGTTAGCGAACGGCTCTACACGTCGCAGATCTTGTAGGCGGCCTCCAGCGAAGTGAGCCAGTCCTCCGAGCGGCGCGGGCTGAACTCCTGCCCAACGTAGCCCTGATAGTCGGTGTCGGCGATCGTTTTACAGATGGCCGGATAGTAGAGCTCCTGCGTCTCATCGAGCTCGTTGCGGCCAGGGTTGCCCGCGGTGTGGAAGTGCCCGATATACTGATGGTAATCACGGATGTTACGAATGATGTCGCCCTCCATGATCTGCATGTGGTAGATGTCGTACAGTAGCTTCACGCGCGGAGAGTCCACGGCCTGGCAGGCGGCGACGCCCCAGCTCGTGTGGTCACATTGATAGTCCGCGTGATCGACCTTCGAGTTCAGCAGCTCCATCACCAGCGTAACGCTCGCATCCTCCGCCATCTTCGACACGCGCCTCAGACCCTCAACCGTGTTCTCAAGGCCAGCTGCATCGGGCAGACCATTCCGGTTACCACTGAATACAATCAGCGCGGGAATCCCGAATTTTACGGCCTTCGCGAGGTTGGCCTCGATCTCGCGCTCGATGCGGTCATGGTTGGAGGGCTTGTTAAGCCCGTCCGTTAGCGAGTGATGCCCGCCCATGGTGATGATCTTCAGGCCGCCGTCCAGGATTTGCGGCCAGAGATCCTCTGGCGCCATCTCCACGCCCGCGTAACCAATGCGCTTCGCCTCTGCAACGAGCCGGTCCGGCGTCGTGTGTCGCCCGAAGCACCACCACGCTAGCGACTGCTGGATCTTATTAGCCATGTCTTCCTATCTCCTTCTGTTCAAACGGAACTTCAGCCCAGAGTAATCGATGCCCGGGTAACGCTCGCCGCCGGCAGCGTAAGCGTGCTGAGCGAGCTCGATGACTGCGCAGCGCCCAGTTTCACCCGGTCTGGCGCGTCATGCGTGTTATGGGCACGAATATCACGGTCGGGGTAGGCGAGCCCAACACAATCGATTCGCGACGCCGTGCCCCCATGCAGATTCAGGGTCACTTCCGCCGGCTGGCCGGCGCTGGTGTTGACCAGCGTGAGAGTCAGCACTCC
>JBBRJW010000320.1:0-4726 GCA_038218705.1 Chthonomonadales bacterium
ACCGTGGCGGAACCCGTGAAGGTCCGCAAGGCAAACCCGCTCGTCGCGCCTGACGGGGACACCACGCCGGACGGCCGCAATGACGACTCCGGCGATCCTGCGACCCGGCTGCGACTGAACGACTACCGCCGGCAAGACTCAACTGGAAAGCCAAAGACCCCGGAGCTGCCACTCTTCGGTTACGACTTCTTTCAGCCAGCTCGAGATATCATCGATGCCCACAGGGCGTACATTCATCGCCTGCTCGACCCGAACGGGCTTACGGCTGCCGAGCGGCTCGCGGTCTCACGACGTGGACGCGCCACCGATCCAAACCTCGACGACGCGAACGCCGACGACAACTCGAGCGCCGGATCGCGGCAGCGGCAGAGCACAGCGGATCGCGGCGCTGCGGGTACCGCCGACTCGACCGGCGCCCGGCGCGATTTGCAGGGCTCCCGGGGATCCGACCGCGGCGCGACGGATGCCGAGATAGCGGCCGCCGCAGCGCGCGACCTGCGCAATACGAATCGCCGTAACTCTGCTCCGGGGACCCTCGACCGGAACATCGATCCCAATACTGGCCGCCCAATCTACCCGCCCCGCACACGGGGCCTCGAAGGGGACCGATCTACTGATAGCAATCCCGATGATGGACAGGGCAGTAACGGGTCGGATCGGACCGACCGCCTTCCGACCGCGGGTCGGAATGGGCCGGGCCTGGACGACGCCCGCCAGAACCCGGTGGATACCCTCACGTCGGTTGCAGATCCTCTCGACCAGCTTATCAAAGGCGTCACAGGCGCGGTTCCGGCAAACTACCAGATTGCGCCCGGCGACACAATGCGCATCACCTACTGGTCGCCCACCCTTGAGCTCCGTTCGCTCAACCGGACTGTCGATCCTCAAGGTGCGGTCACGATCGAAGGCCTGCCACCTATTAACCTCACGGGCAAAACGCTCGATTCCGCTGAGCGAGCCGTTCAGACTCAGCTTCGGCGATTCTACAAGAACGTCGAGGTCACGGTACTCCTCGGGAAGATCCGAACGATACAGGTCACCGTCACGGGGCCAGCGTACCAGCCGGGCACCTACTCTGTACCATCGATTGCTACCGCTTTCAACGTACTCTACTTTGCTGGCGGGCCAACCGAGAGTGGTTCACTGAGAAACATCCAGGTGAGCCGCCAGGGTCATATCGTAGCCACGATCGACTTCTACAAGTTCCAGATTAGCGGATTGCAGAACGCGGATGTGCCCCTCCAGAGCGGCGACGTCATCATTGTTCCACCCCGTGAGTCCCGTGTCACCGTCCGTGGCGAGGTCCTACGGCCGGCAGTATTCGAGCTTCGCCCGACAGAAACACTGCGCGAAGCGCTCACCTTCGCGGGCGGCCTGAAGGCCTCTGGCGTGAACCACAACGTCCGGGTAAATACGCTCGACCCGGGCTCCGCACGCATCATCAAAGACGTCGACGTCACCGACCTCGCCGCGGCGGCCCGCCAGCCACTGCTCGACGGAGACGAAGTGGATGTCTTTCCGGTGCGCGCCCGCCTGGTCAATCGCGTTACAGTTGAAGGGGCAGTCGACCAGCCGAATGACTATTCGCTCCAGCCCGGCATGAAGGTCTCAGATCTGCTTGAAAAGGCGCGGGGCCCGCTGAATGAGGCGTACCTTCAGCGTGCGGAGCTCCGGCGCTGGAATCCGGACAACACCACAACGCTTCAGGTCGTCGACCTGGATAAGGCGATGGCGCACGATCCCGCAAACGACGTAACTCTGACGAGGTGGGACCGTCTCCGCGTATACACGCGCGACGAGGTCGCCTGGATCGGCCATCGGCGTGTAACGGTGAAGGGCGCTGTGCAGAAGCCGGGCGTCTACGATGTCAGCAAGAACATGCATGTGAGCGATCTTCTGCGCATGGTCGGTGGGCCCGCGCCGGACGCCAACCTCGATCGAGCATTTCTCATCCATCTGCACGACGATGCCGCCCCCAGCAAAGACGATATAAACATCGGAGCCATCGGCCGCGGAGACGCGTCTAAGGACGTCGCCGTGGAGGACAACGATCAGTTCATTGTCTACACGGTCGACCAGGCCCAATATACGCCCGAGCATACCATTAGGATTCTCGGCGAAGTGGTCCGGCCCGGTATGTATCCCCGAACGCAGGGCATGAAGCTGAGCGATCTGCTCGCATTCGCGGGCGGCTTTGTTCCGAGCGCAGGCCAGCAGGTTACGGTCACCCATGCACGCCAGGTGCTCGCTTCGGGCCAGCAGGTCTCGCAGAAGGTGGTCGTCAACTTCGACCTCGAGAGTCGGCGGTGCGCCCCCCACGATGACATGGCGCTCGCGGACGACGACGTGGTGACCGTTCAGGGAATCGGCGGCTACACCCCGACGGTCTTGAAGGTCAAGATCATCGGCGCAGTTAACCGAACCGGCTACGTTCCCCTGACCCGTAAGGATATGCGCCTGACCGACCTGCTCAAAGAGGCAGGCGGCCTTCGCCCGGAGGCCTTTCCCGCAGGCACGCGCTTCTACCGCGACCCCGACAACTTGACGACCGATCAGCAGTCCAAATTGACGGAAGTGATCAGCGCATTGAACGGGCTTCTCAACGATAATGACTATAAAATCCAGGTGGGCAAGAGCCGCCTCGAAATTCTCCGCGCCACCAGCAAGGCAGCCCAGGGCGACATTCCTCTGCCTCTCCCCGGCATAGCGGCGTCGAGCACCGGCTCCGGCAATGCGGCCGGCGCGACCGTCAACCTCCTTGCGGGCGACTCCCTGGTCTCGCAGCCGCGACGCCAGACCGGCGACCAGCTTCGTCCGGACGGCGACATTGCCGTCGATCTGGTGGCGGCCATGCGGAAACCGGGCGGGGCGGACGACATTATCCTGAAGGATGGCGACACCATCACCGTTCCCGAGATGCCGACGACCATCCAGGTGGTTGGTGCGGTATTCCATGGGCGGGCCGTTCTCTACTCGCAGGGCGCTCATCTCGACTACTACGTAGCCCAGGCCGGTGGATATGCACCGGATGCCGCTACAGACCGCATCGAAGTGATTCATGCTGGTGGAGGAGCCGTGCCAGCGAACAAGGTGAAGGACCTGCAGAAGGGCGACGTGATCTTTGTGCCCACGCACGTGATGGCCGCAAAGATCTCAGGAAGCAGCAACGCCGCGACCAACATCTTCAGCTCAATCCTCTCCGGGGCGCTGATCTTCCGGCTCCTCGGCCTCTAATCCTCCACTTCCGATCTGGCCGGTGGCTCCACTCGTAGCAGCCGGCCAGATCGGAACAGCGCAGCCGTTAGCACAAGGAGCGTAAAATGCGAGCGCTTGTCAACTATGAGCGGGTCCTCCATGCGGTTGAGATGCGTGAGAAGCCTCAGCCGGCTCCCGGCCCCGGCGAGGTCCTTCTCGCGGTGGGCGCTGTGGGCGTCTGCGGGAGCGACCTGCATCAGTGGCACGCATCGCACTCCTGGCCCGTTAACTATCCGGTCACCCTGGGACACGAATTCGCCGGCACCGTGGCGGGAGTTGGACAGGGCGTCACGAGCTTCCACGAGGGCGACAGGGTCGTAAGCGAGACAGCCGCTGGAATCTGCGGCGAGTGCGCCTACTGCCGCAGCGGCGCGTACAACCTCTGCCCGAAGCGGCTGGGGTTCGGCTACGGGCTCGACGGAGCAATGGCAGACTTCGTACGAGTTCCCGCTCGCTGCCTGCATCGACTTCCCTCCCACGTCTCGTTTGAGGATGCGGCCATGGCGGAGCCCGCCTGCGTGGGCGCGAGCGCTGTACTGGAGCTCTCGCGGATACGCCCCGGAGATACGGTGGTCGTTCTCGGCCCCGGCGCAATCGGGCTGATGGCGCTCCAGATGTGCCGTCTCGGATCGCCCGGGCGCCTGCTGCTCGCGGGCCGGTCCGGCGATGAGAGCCGCATGGCTGTTGGCCGTGTGCTCGGCGCGACCGACGTTGTCGAGATGGACCGCCAGGAGATTCGCGAAGTGGTGGCATCGCTCGGCGATGGCCTGGGCGCTCACCTGGTCGTCGATTGCACGGGCGTCTCGGCCGCAATCGAGACTGCCCTCGCCATTGTGCGGCCGGCAGGGCAGATCACCAAGATCGGATGGGGCCGCGATCCGCTCGGGTTCTCGCTCGACCCGCTCGTGCAGAAGAGCGTCACTCTTCAGGGCTCTTTCTCGCACAACTACACCACGTGGGAGCGAGTGATCACGCTGATCTCGAACGGGCAGATTCAACTGGAGCCCATGCGGCGCACCTTCCCTCTCGACAGCTGGCTTCTGGCATTTGAGACGATGGACTCGCGCGCTATAAGCAAGAGTGTGCTGCTGCCCTAGTTGATCGAGCGAGATGGCCTTCTGTCAGCGCGCCATTTTGTGGTAACATAGCTTGGTCAAAAATCGACATCACCCGTGCAACGGGTATCCGCCTGTTTCTTAACGTCGCGATGCCGAAATCGCGCCACAGGCGCTCTCCGGTCCGCAGAAGGAGTCTCGTAAATATGAGCATCTACCCCTCCCCCGACAAACTCGATAGTCTGGAGAGTAAGTATGCCTTGGTGATCCTGGCAGCCAAGCGCGCCCGGCAAATCAAGGATGGTGCGCGTCGCCTCACGGACTCAAAATCGCAGAACCCCCTCACCGTCGCTCTTGAAGAGATCGCAGCGGGCGCAATTATCGCGCGCATTGTCGACGATCCGTCGGTTGAGGCC
>JBBRJW010000321.1:0-4713 GCA_038218705.1 Chthonomonadales bacterium
CTCACGCAGCTCGCGGTCGAGGCGGACGCGGACCTGATCGTCATTCAGACGGGCGATCTGGCCAGGGCGGAGTCGATCCGGCACGACGTCTCTCCCGCAGACTACCACCGGTTTCGCCGGGAGGCCGTCAATCGACTCGACGTTCTGGCCGGGCTCCTCACACAGAGCTTCGCAGGAGAGCGCCGCGATACCGACATCCTCTTTGTGGCTCCGCGGCCACCCAACGAGGGACGGCGATACCCCGTGGCGTGGGCGCGTCCCACGCCGGTACTCGCGACGGGTACGGACTTCCCCGCAGGCTGGCTCACCTCGCCTTCAACGCGCACCCCCGGTGTCATGGCAAACGTGGACGTCGCCCCTACGATACTGAAGGTCCTCGGTGTCCCCATTCCGGCAGAGATGATTGGCAGGCCGTGCGCGCTCGATTCGTCACAGCCCGATGGAGCAAGTCGCATCGCGGAGATTGCCCGAATCGAATACGTTGCGGTATTGAACGAGGACGCGAAGGTGCGGGTGCTGCCGCCCATCGGCCTCCTCTGCGTCATTGGAATTGTCGCGGCAATGTGGGCCCGTCGGCGGGGGTCTCTCCGGTCAGCGCGCCTGCTCGCGCCCTCTATCGTCTACGCGGCCAATCTGCCAGCCGCAGCGCTCCTCGCCACGATCCTGGTCCCACCCACGCTCTGGGAGTATGGACTCAGGGTGGCGGCGTGGATGGCTGCGCTGACGATCGCGGATTACGCGATAGCGCGGCCGTGCAGAACGTCGCCCGCCCTGATCTGCGCGGCGAGCACGGTGGGGCTCTTGATGGTGGATACTCTGATCGGACAGCCGCTCCAGAAGTGCGGCATGTTCGGCGGCTATCTCATTGGCGGAATCCGCTTCTACGGAGTCGGAAACGAGTATCTCGGGGTGATCCTCGGCTTTGCCCTCACCGCCGGCCTGGGCTGGCTCGACGATCGCAAGGTTCCCGTTCCGCCCGGAGACCGGGGAATGGAGACGCGCCTCCTGATTGGCGTTAAGTGGATAGCGCTGGCCCTGATTCTGGGGTGGCCTGGGCTCGGCGCGAACGCCGGCAGTCTTGCTGCAAGCGGCGCAGGGTTCGGGGTCGCGCTCTGCCTCCTCGCCGGCCGCAAGCCGACATTCGGCGTGGCCGCGGCGGCAGTGCTCCTCGGGCTCTGCGCCGCGGTACTGATGGGGCTGATCGACGCTCGCGTCAGCGGCGGGCACGCCTCACACCTCGGCGCGGCGCTTGCGGCCGCGGACGGCGCCAGGGGCCCACAGTACCTCGCGCAGATCGCAATCCGCAAGCTCGTCATGAACCTGCATCTCCTCATTGCGCCCGCCTTCTGGGGCCTCGCGCTCGCGATGGCGCTGCCGCTCCTCTCGGCCCGGTGGCTTATCGGCGCGCAGGTCCAATCGACGATGGCGGCGCGGCCCTGGCTTCGCCACGGGCTGGTGGCGCTGCTTGCGGCAGGGATCGCCGCGCTGCTCTTCAAGGATTCTGGCGTTGTCACGGCTGCCACCCTCTTCGGCTGCTCGTGCGCCATCCCCCTCTTCCACGCTGTAAGCGACGCTGAGTAGCTGGCTGACGGACCACCGCGTGTTCACCTCGGCGGCCGTGATGGGGCTGCCGCGAGCAGGCATCGCGTTTGACGGCCGAAGTCGATTGTGGTATCCTTTTGAGTGTTCAGAATGGGGCGCGAGCTTCCCCACGACGCCCTCCGCACCGACTGCAGCAAGGAGCCTGTTCCATTGTCCGGACACTCAAAATGGCATAATATCCGACTTCGCAAGGGCGCTCAGGATGCCAAGCGCGGCAACCTCTTCACCAAGCTCGCCAAAGAGATTATCATGGCGGCCAAGGGAGGTGGCAACCCCGACGCGAACTTGCGGCTGCGCCTTGCTATCCAGAAGGCGCGCGAGAATTCGATGCCGGCCGATAACATCAAGCGCTCAATTCAGCGCGGAACCGGTGAGATCGAGGGGGCTGTATTCGAAGAGCTCGTCTATGAGGGCTACGGCCCGGGCGGATCTGCCCTGATCGTCGAAGTCGCCACAGATAACAAGAACCGGACCGTTGGCAACATCCGCAACATCTTCACCAAGAACGGCGGCCGCCTCGGCGAGTCCGGCTCCGTCGCATACCGGTTCCGACCGATTGGCCTCATCACGGTTCCAAAATCCGCTGCGGATGAAGAAGCAGTCTTCGCCGCTGCGATTGAATCGGGCGCAGAGGATGTCCGCTCGGACGACGAGAATTATGAAGTGGTAACGCAGCCCGAGGACTTCGGGGCGGTGCGCATTGCGATCGAGGAAGCCAAAATCCCGATTGCGAGCGCCGAGTTCACCATGGAGCCGAGCGACACCGTGCAACTCGATGTAAAGGACGCTGCGCAGCTTCTACGACTGATCGACCGCCTGGAAGAGGACGATGACGTTCAGAACGTCCATTCCAACGTAGACATATCAGACGATGTTCTCGAAGAGGTAAGTCGGTAGCATTCTTCGCCGCCGCCGCGCCGAAGCCGGATGCAGCCAGGTCCATTTCTGTTAAGCAAGTCTGTTAAGCAAGGATAAGAGCAGTGCGCTCCGGCGGTTAATGACCTGCCCGGAGCGGCGCTGACCGCAGCCCCGCACTGCACTGGCAAGACTGCGGGCCGTATGCCGGGCGTGAATGAACCGCCCGGCCTTTTCGTGGCTCCCCCTCACTCCGCAGTCGACCGGAGGCAGCGCCGTTTATGAGACCGCTCGCGTTCCCAAGTCGCATCTCCTGTTTCGCCGCCCTCGCGGCGGCGTTTCTGCTGCCCGGCTCCAACGCGCGGGCCGGAGTCTCCATCGACGCCACCATCGGCTTCGGACAGGGACCTGGCGCAGGCTCAGGCTTTCTGCCAAACGGCTGGAACCCCCTCACAGTCGTGGTCTCTGGCCAGACTGAGAGGATCCACGGACAGCTCCAGGTCACCGTGCATGCGACGTCCGGCAGCCGACTCTACACGCGGAACCTGACGCTCCAGCCCGGCGCACCGCCCGATGTCGAGAGCTTCACCGTACGGCTCGGCACCGAAACGAGCCGGGTTCGATATTCAAGTAACGCAGGATCAGCATCCGTAGACGTCGCGCTCATCGCAGAAGGCCACCAGCTTGCCGCGCAGAAACTCGCCTTTCCGATAGCCCTGCCGGACGAGAGCTTCAACCTCCTCGCCCTCACTCGGGACGGAGGAGGGTTCGGCTTCCTGGCTCACAGGCAGCTCGGCCTGCTGCACCGTGGAGTGGACGCGGTCGCGCTGGGCCAGCGTACCGGCAAATTCTTCCCGGGAGATGCCAGCCTGAATCGCGGCTACGAGGCGATCAAGGATATCGCGTCGAGCATGGTCCTCTATCCAGCTCCCGATGCCCTTCCGGTAACCTCTCAGGGATATGATGGCATCGATGCCGTGGCGCTCGCGGACCTGCCGATTGAGAGCCTTCGCGACGAACAGGTCGAGGCTCTGCGTGGGTTTATTTTGGACGGTGGTCTGTTGGTCGTGGCTGGCGGCGATGAAGCGCGACTCCGGTCGAGCCCGCTTCGGGACCTCCTTCCCATCTCCGAGCCCTATGCAACTACTTCAGAACGAGCGCTGCCGCTCCTTACGGACCGATATCGCTCCCCTATCGACGCGTCGGGCGGGGTGCCTGTTACCAGAGGTCGGCTCCGGGCCGAGGCACAGCCTCTGCTCGGTGATCTGATCTCCACACGGCGATACGGAAGCGGGCAAGTTGTCTATACCGCTTTCGATACTCTTGACCCGGCGCTCAGAGTGTGGCCGGGATCGCCGTCGCTCTGGAGAGACCTGCTCCGAACGCGAAACCAGGAGCTGTCGCTCCCGAGAGTTCTTGCGGAAAGAGCCTCAATAGGGGCGACGGAAGGCTCATCGATCGCCGACGCCTTGGCCGGCGAGCGCGCCACTCGAACGCCCGATTCCGGGACCGTTGGCATCTTTGCGCTCTCGTACCTGCTCCTCCTGGCCCCTGGAACCTACCTTGTTCTGAAACGCCTCGATCGACGGGAGTTCGCATGGATCACGACCCCGATACTGATCATGGGCTTCAGCTTCGGCGCATATGCCATGGGCCGCGCCATCAAAGGTGGCCCGCTCAGTGCAAACCGCGCCGTGGTGCTCCAGTCCAGCGCAGGGTCCCGCCACTTTAGCGGAATGGCTGCGATAGGGCTCTACTCGCCCACGCGGGCCCTGTATTCGGTCGGGCTCCAACCGGCAGGCCCTGAGAGCTCGCAGGGCTTCAATTCGGGCATTCCGGTCGCCCTGGGTGAGGGAGGCGATGGCGTAACCGACCTCTCCGCGTCCCCTCTCATTCGCGATGTGGAAGTGCGCTTGTGGTCTGCCCGCCTGTTTATAGCTCCATTTGAGCTCGATGCAGGTGGCGCAGTCGATGCGCGCACCACGATGCGACGGGACGGCGCTGTGGACGTTCAGGTCTCGAACCATACGCGATTCCGGATCGAGCATGCGCAGCTCGTATGTGGGTCCACTCCGCTTGAAATCGGAGACCTGCCTCCCGGCTCAACGGTTAGCCGATCCGTTGGCTGGACGCAGGGCGGAAATGCCGAGGGAGCAACACTGCTTGCAGACCGCACCCCCAGTTCGGGAAGCGCCGAGGAGCATGCCAGATTGGGCATGCGAGCTTCTCTGGTGGGGTCGCTGGCCTCACCCCCAA
>JBBRJW010000322.1:0-4691 GCA_038218705.1 Chthonomonadales bacterium
CGATCGAGCCGGAGGTTGGTGGTTCCTCCCTCCTCTGTCCGGTTCAGATCAAGGCGCGCCCAGAAGAACGGAGAAGTAATCGGGATCGAGAGCGGCGGCCCGAGCTCGCCCCCGGCAGGTGCGAGGGCAAGAACCTGCTTCACAGGGTCGTATCCAAACCCGGCAATTGCAGAGGGTGCGGTCCAGACAGCGGCCTGCGCGAGCGTCCCTGCGCCAGCGGGACCCGGGCCCGAAAAGCGGTCCGGTACGGCCCAGGGCGGGCAGGACGCGCTGAGGGGCGCAGCATCGTAGCGTGCAAGGAGGCCCAGCGCCTGCGCCGGTGCGGGCCCCCGAAGGCGGGCGGAGATAGCGAGCAGATCAATGCCCGTTTGCCATCCATCTGACCCATTCCCGTTGATCGCTGCAGCGGAGTCCGGGACGTCGGCCAGCGGCGCGGAGAGGGCGGAATCAAGGGACGGAGCCGGGAGCGGAGACGGGAGGCCAAGCATGTCTGCAGCCGCCACTGCCACCAATTGGTCCGACACTGCTCGTGGCGATAGCTGACCAGTGGCCTGCAGCTTCGCACGCTCGCGCTCGGCCGCTGAGCGCGCCAGCCGATTCAGGTCAGCAGCCCGCGCAAGCGCCGGCAGGTCGGCCGCCCACGGCGCTGCAAGTCCCTGCTCGCCTGCCGCGTGAAAGCGCTGCGTGCCGAAGGCGTCCGCCAGCCAGGCGGTCGCGTCGCAGGCGGTGATCCAGAGCGCGCGTAAGGCCGGGTCGAATCGGACGCTGGCGTTCTCGGGACCGAGCAGCGGCGTCACCAGCGCAGAGACACCGGGAAAGCTCTTCGCCAGGAGACCGTAGTCACCCGTCGCCTGAACGTAGTGGGCCAGATTGATAACGTAGGCCGCGGAGCGGGCCGGAAGCTCCCTGGCGGAGCCCGCCGGCGCGAGGGGAACGCCGATGGCCGGATCCGTAAGAAACCGCTGCGCGTCCAAGGGATCGGCGGGCGCACCTGTTAGCTCTACGGACCGGGCCTGACGTTCAAGCACTCTCGCCTCTAGCTCCGGAAAGAGGTCGACCAGCAGCGGCGCGGCGCAGAGATCACCGAGAACCGGGCCGATGCCGCCGAGGTCGGAGCTGGTCTCCGGCTGTCCGAGCGTCGAGATCGTCGGCAGCGCGCGCCAGGAGAACGCTCCAGAGCGTGTCAGTACCCCGGATCGAGCCAGTACGGCGGACGAATCAACGACCCGCCGCTGAAGTGCTGGAGGAAGTGACGAGAAGGCGAAGCGCGCTCCGAGCTCCTCGGTGAGCGTCTGCAGGCTCCGCCAATTCTCCAGCATATAGCGCGCCACGGCATTCGAGTTGTGATACGAGTTCTCGTAGTATCGCCCGAGGTCCACGCCGGGTCGGAAGGGATACGCTGGGGCGTACCATGATACTGTGAAGGGAATCTCGATCGTGTCCCGCGGCCGAAGGGTGACCCTCTGGGCAATGACCGCCGACGGATGCGAGGCACGGGAGCTCGCAACAATGTCTCCGGCCACGTCTCCATCGGCAGCAAACGTATCCCACCACTCGGGGCGGGCGTCCGCGCTCCAGGCCGCGCGCGTCACAACGGAGTCCGGTCCGGTTGCCTGCGTCATAATCGAAACGCTCTCGGGTCCCCGTGCAGCAGCCTGGGCAGGAGCGGGCGTTAGCGCCGCTGTGGGACCTGCCGGCCGGCCGATACGCATGGACCAGTAGCCCTCCGAGTCCGGCAGAGAAGTCACGGTGTCGGGGCTGGATGGGCCCGCAGCGGCTTCGCCAAAGACCGCAGGACCGCCCTCCCACGAGAGTCCGACGCTCACGACTGCTCGTTCCGTTACCGAAGGATTGTGAATCCGAAAGATGAAAAGTGCTCCTGGCAGGGTGGAGTTCTTAAGGTCACCGGGGATGAGGGGAGAGAGCGCGACCAGCGAGGCCTCCACCGGCGCTGCTGCTCCCGGGTAGGTGAGGCGGGCCTCTGGTCCGAGCGCATCAAAATCTACGCTTCCCGAAGCCGGCAGACCGAGGGGGCTGTTGAGCTGCAGAACACGGGCGTAGGCGCGGGATCCGACCTGCACATGGAGCATTGCGAACGAGCCCGGCGGGCTAACTGCCGGCGTGTCGGCGGTTGATCCGCCGCCCCGGGGCGCGAGCGCGCCATCGCTCAATAGCTGCAGATACCCTGCGCCGATTCCGCCGAGGGGCAGACCATGCGGGTACCGCGTCGAGTGGACCACTCCAGTGACCGGATCGAGGGGCGACGTGGCGATCGGAGCCGCTTGTGCCAGCGCACGCACACAGCCTGCGGCAACCAACGCGGCGAGAGCCAAGCCGTACACCCGCTTCCACATAGTTCTCTCCGCTCCCCTCGCCCGGATCTCCACGATATCGGAAGGATACTGCATCCATCCGCTTTTCCATAATACTCTCAGCGCCCGGAAACGGCGTCGACCGAGTGGACGCAGCGCTCGCTAACCAAAATAGAGTACGCCCCACTCACCGCACTGCCGATACCCGAGCCGGCTATAGACTCGGCCTGCGATGGGGTTCTCATAAAAGAGGGTCGGCAATATGGAGCTCGCCTGCAGGTCGGCTGAGAGCGATGCAGTACATGCGGCTGCGAAGCCGCGGCCTCTCCAGGCAGGCGTAGTAAAGACCCCTCCGAGAAGCGCAGCGGAGGCTCCCTCTACATTGAGGACCGCACACGACACAACTCGATCGGTCGCTCCAGGCTCCGGAGTTATGAAGACGCGCCCCGTCAGCAGTCTCTCCGATATATTGGAGCGCGCCCGGTACATCGGTCCTGCCGTAACATAGAGGGCCGCAAGGGGGTCCAGGTCCTCCATCGTCGCCCTGCGCGTCTCGCCAATGCTCGCAACCCCGGGCGGGGGCGGAGCGTCGAGGCGCATCAGGTAGCTCAATTCCAACCGGGAGACGCGAACCGATCGGAGCCGGGATGCGAGGCCCTGGAGAAGGGGAAGCGATCCACGTGCGCCGGCGAGGCACTTCCCGCCATCAATCAGGTCCGCAAAGCACTCGGCGCAGCTGCCGTCGGAATCGGCCACAATCATCGTGTTGCCGAGGCGAAACGCCACTCCGATCAGGGCGCCACCGGACGACTGAGCTCCCCAGAACGGAAAGCCCGGGCGATCGATCCCGTAGCCCTCCACATGCATCTTGCTCGTAAGCATTGCTTCGGGCTCGGCGGCAAAGAGGGCATTGAGCGCCCCTGAGTCCGCGCTCGTGAGAAGCCGGGCAGTGATCGGGCCCGGAGGTTGTCGTCCGAAAAAAGGCAGGGAGAGCATAGACCGCTAACTTCGTCCTGCGCCCTCTATTCTCCTGCCGGAACCGGGGTCAGGCGTAGCCGCGGGTCACGCTCCGGGCCTGCCACCGAGTATACTGTTCCCAGATACAGCCTACTGCGCCCTGAGGGGAAGTACCCATGGAACAGCCTCTTCTGGCGGTCGAAAGCCTCCGCGCAGAGTTCTCCTCCGGCCCAACGCGAGTAGCGGCCGTTCGCTCTGCGTCATTCACGATAGAGAAGGGTGAGACGGTCGCGCTCGTGGGCGAGTCGGGCTCTGGAAAGTCGACACTCGCGCTCGCCCTGCTTAACCTGCTCCCTCGCCCTGCCGGGCGGATCGCCGGGGGATCCGTCAAGCTGGCGGGCCGGGAATTGGTCGGTCTCTCCGAGCGCGAGATGCGCGGGATCCGTGGCGGCGAGGTCGCCATGATCTTCCAGGACCCCTTCGCCTCCCTCAACCCGACAATGACGCTTGGCCGCCAGATCGTGGAGGCGCTCGAGGTTCACACAGGAATGAAGCGCGCTCAGGCAAAGGCGCGAGCCGTGGAGCTCCTCGAAGCCGTGGGCATACCGGAGGCTCGAGCCAGGTTCCGGCAGTATCCCCACCAGGTATCGGGCGGGCAGCGCCAGAGGGTCATGATCGCGATCGCCTTCGCGTGCTCGCCCGCCCTCATTCTCGCCGACGAACCCACCACCGCGCTCGACGTGACGATGCAGGCCCAGGTGCTGAAGCTGCTCGCCGACCTGAAGCGTCGAAACGGCTCCGGAGTCCTCTTTGTTACGCATGATCTTGCCATCGTGGCGGAGAACTGCGAGCGAGTGCTCGTAATGTACGCCGGGACCATTGTGGAGTCGGCGCCCGTTCGCAAGCTCTTCGAGACGCCTCTCCACCCTTACACGCGCGGGTTGCTGGCTGCCCTGCCAGACGCGGGCGCAGATAGGCAAGCGCCCATCGCCTCGATTCCCGGTCTCCCGCCGAGTCCGGCTCAACTTCCACCGGGCTGTCCGTTCGCTCCCAGGTGCCCTGACCGGATCGACGCTGTCTGCACCGCTCATCCGCCGGGAGTCACGACACTGGGCGACGACCAGAGCGTGCGCTGCTACCTATATGGCGCCGCACGCGAGCGGGAGGCGATATGAGCGAAGCCTCTCCAGCCGGACCGCTTCTCGAGGTGCGTGGACTGTCGCGCGCCTTTCGCGTCGGCGGCTCCTGGCCCAGCGCGCCTCAGGTACTGCGGGCGGTTGACAACGTCGGCTTCACGGTGGGCGAAGGTGAAACACTGGGCCTCGTGGGTGATAGCGGCTCCGGCAAGACAACCGTAGGCCGTATGATACTTCGGCTGCTGCACCCGGACGAAGGCACAATTCTCATTGAAGGCGCGGATCT
>JBBRJW010000323.1:0-4675 GCA_038218705.1 Chthonomonadales bacterium
CCGCGATTTTGCGGGTTTCTTCGCCACGGTGAACGATCGAGTTGCCGCTGGCTGTACCTCGGCCGTGAACGAGGCCGAGTATCGGGACTTCACTTCGTACTTCTTTGCGGCTCTAACGGGTCGCGACCGAGTGGGACACCCTGTAACGGGGGCCGATTTTAACCGGGATGGACGTGTTACGATGGATGAGGCCTACGCCTATACCCTTATCCACGACGACTCGATCGATGTGCCAGTCTGTACTTCCGAGGTGTTCCTCAGACGATTTGTCCCCTCCAAGGATGTCGATCTATTCCAGACGCCGTTCAGCCGCGTGCTGAGCTGGGCGAGACCCGGACAGCGGGCGGCCCTCGAGGGACTCTCGGCAATGCTTGGGCTGACCGGTGAAGGCAGGGGCGCTGCCGCCTACGAGCGCCTGTTCCGAACCTACCCCGCGCCGCGTAGAACGGGTACCGGATACCGTGACGCGACATCCCGATTCGATGCGCAGCGCCGCGACCTGCGCCGTGAGATTCAGCGACAGTTCCCGGACCTGCGAGCGGCCGTAGAGACCGCCGCTTTCAAAAAGGCCTGGTCCGCTGCCAGCTCGGCGATAGAGGCACAAGCGGGGGAGGCGCGCTGGAAAGGGCTTGAGACGAGCGCAAGCGAACTAATCACTGCCGAGAACCAGGAAGAGCACGACGAAATTGCGGAGTCGAAACTGCTGCGGTTCGTGCGGCTGACGAAGTCGGTCGTGCTCGCGCATCAATTGGGTGAAGCCGAGGACAAGGCCCTGAAGGCACGCTATGCGCGGCTGATCGAGGCTGAGGGACGCGAGCTGCTCCAGCCCACGCGTGCGGCAGCCGCCGCGGCAGACTCCGCTCGCCATGTTCAGAGGGCGCAGCGGTATTTGGCGACAGGGGCGGGCACCGGTGCCTCTGACTCCAGCGGCTCAAGCTTGAGGATCTCCATCCCCGGCAGATAGGGTGAGCTGTTAGCCTCGACCGTAACGGAGAAGCGGCTCACCACGCGGCGAATGCGCTCGGCTGCCTCCAGCACGGGCTCAATTCGGGCTGCGGCCACTTCGGGGTCCACTGTGGCGGATCCACGAAGCTTGCGGAGGGCAGATTCGGCGCTGCCGCAGATAACAAAGAGCGGATTATTGATCTCGTGTCGAAGGGTAGCGGCCGCCTGCGCGAGCGTATCACTCTGCGCGCCTCTGATTCGCTCTGCCTCGAGCTCTGCATTTCGTTCCATCTCGGCGCGGAGCTGCGCAGCCATCTCTACCAGCTCTTTTGTTGCGTTCTCAAGGTGGGCAGCGGCCGAAGCCGCCTCAGCACGCGTACGCTGCAGCTCGAGCCGGAGCTCTTGAACGGACTCCTCGCAGTCCGGCGAGCTGCCGGATGCGGCCGACGGGCTTACGCTCGGTTTTGGCTGTTCGCTGGCGGAGTCTTCTCGGGACATTGTACTGCTGCTCCGGGGCTCCGGAAAAGGTATCAGTCCGGAGTGTTCGTATATTATTGGCTGAATCCGCAGCGGGCTTGACCCTTCGCCCCTGGGGCGGGTACCCTGAATGCATAATCAGTCTCGTGTCTGTAACTGGCGTTCGCGGGGAGTCACCCCCGGGGAAGCAGACGCGAAGGTCCATCGTCGCGCGCCTGGGCTCCTCGCACACTTGAACTGCGGGAGATTCCTGGCGCGCTTTCCTTTGCCGGGACTGCTCCCATCTGCGGCGGGCACAGGCCCGCCGGAAAGGTGTTACAGTTATGGCAGAACCTCGCCGTCGTGCGCTCCTCTCGGTATCCGACAAAACGGGATTGATAGAGTTCGCTCAGGGCCTCTCGCGCCTTGGTTTCGAGCTCATCTCCACTGGCGGAACCGCCTCCGCGATCGCTGCGGCAGGCCTGGATGTCCTGAACGTCAGCGATGTCACGGGCTTCCCCGAGATGCTGGAGGGCCGGGTGAAGACTCTGCACCCGGCCGTGCATGGGGGACTTCTTGCGGACCGCGCTAAGCCAGAACACATGAAGACGATCGCGGAACACGGCATCCTGCCGATCGACCTCGTCTGCGTCAACCTCTATCCGTTTGCCGCCACCGTTGCAAAGCCCGGCGTAACGCTGGAGGAGGCGATCGAGAATATCGATATTGGCGGCCCGGCAATGATCCGCTCTGCGGCGAAGAACCATACCGGGGTGCTGGTGGTGACCAGTCCGGCTGATTATGCGCCACTCCTCGCGGAGCTCGGGGCAGGCGACGTGACCGTCGCCACACGGCGCAGGCTGGCAGCCAGAGCCTACGCCCACACGGGCCAGTACGATGCGTACATCAGCTCGTGGCTCGCGGCACGCTTTGCAGCCGAGGGCGACGAGAGCCAGACCTACCCGCCGGAGATCGCGGCTGGCTTCCGCAAGGCGCAGGAGTGCAGGTACGGTGAGAACCCGCACCAGAGCGCAGCCTTCTATGTTGCGCCAGGCGTTACGGAGCCCTGCGTGGCGACGGCCCGCCAGCTCCATGGCAAGGAGCTCTCGTTCAATAACTTTTACGACCTGAACGGTGCGCTCGAGACTGTCAAGGAGTTCAGCGAGGAGGATCTTCCGACCGCTGTCATTGTGAAGCACACGAATCCCTGTGGCGCAGCGATCGCGCCAACCCTTGCCGAAGCGTTTCAGAAGGCCCGGCTTGGGGACGTGACCTCGGCATTCGGAGGAATCCTCGCCGTAACGCGTACGCTGGACGCGGCGACTGCCGACGAGATTACGGGCAAGAACACCTTCTTTGAGGCGATCATCGCACCGGACTTCGAGCCTGAGGCTATCAAGATCCTGACAGAGCGTAAGAAGTGGGGCGCGAATCTTCGACTGCTGGAGGTAGGGGAGCTCCGCGGCTGGCGCGAGAAATCCGCAGCCAGCGGGCCGGATTTCAAGCGAGTGGTTGGCGGCGTGCTCGTTCAGCAGCCCGACCATCTGGTAATAACCGCCGCTGATCTGACGGTGGTAACAGAGCGCGCTCCTACCCCGGAGGAGATCGAGGAGATGCTCTTTGGCTGGAAGGTAATGCGCCACGTGAAGAGCAACGCGATCGTATTCACGAATAATCGCCAGTTGATCGGAGTAGGCGCAGGGCAGATGAACCGCGTACGCTCCGTGCGCCTGGCCGTGGAGCAGGCAGGTGAATCGGCGCGGGGCGCTGTGATGTCGTCCGACGCATTCTTCCCATTCCCGGACGGACCCGAGGCGGCGGCAGCAGCAGGTATCACGGCGATCATCCAGCCAGGCGGCTCTGTCAAGGATGCCGAGACCATAGCGGTGGCGAATCGCAAAGGGATCGCCATGGTCTTCACCTCGGTGCGGCACTTCCTGCACTAAGCGAGGAGGTCCAATGCCCCGTGAGTGGCACTGCGAGGTTCGCGACGCGCGTACAGGCGAGGTGCTGGTCGGCCGCGTGGAGCAGCCGACCAGCATGCTCGGCCGAAGCCGCGGACTGCTTGGCCGCAAGGCACTTGCGCCAGGCGCGGGCCTCTGGCTCGAGCCATGCTCGGGGGTACACACGCTCGGGATGCGCTTCGCGATTGACGCGGTATTTGTCGCGCGGGATGGCGCGGTGATAGGGGTCGAGGCGAACCTGCGTCCGTGGCGCTTCGCGGGCCCGATGGCAGGCGGCCGCGCAGTGCTCGAGCTTGTCGCAGGGGAGGCTGCTCGGCTGGCGATCTCGCCCGGGCGGACGATCGCACTGTGCAGGCAAAGCGACTTGTAGTGGAGCGGCCCGGCAGCAGTGCTGCCGAGCCGCTTCTTGCGATTCAGTTGGCCGCTAATCAGTCCTTTGGCGCACCCGGAGAAACGGTTGTCGGGGGAGGTGGCGCGGCCCCCGAGTTCATCGCTCGGAAACCGAGGAATATAGCGAGAGCGAGGACGATGGCCGCGACAACAGCGACGACCGCAGGGTTGAAATTGCGCATGACGGCATCCTTAAACGATTAACGTAAGCGTGAGAGTGAACCGCGAATCGCGGCTCGTGGGTTACGTAAGAAGCGGACTGCCGGGCTCACCGGCAGCCCGCTTCTGGTCAGCCTTATGTACGAAGCTGGCTAACTACTGCGCGGTTCCGCTGCCGTCGGCATTACCCAGTACATCGTTGCCGAGCCAGGAGAGGCCCGCGATCGGCGGGTTGTTCGGGTTTGCCACATTCGGGCACTTCATGAACTTGACATGTCCGTCGGCGAAGCTGTATACCGCGCCCTCGGTATGGCGGATCGCCCAGACGTTGCCGCCCGCGTCTCCGACGCAGACCGAGGAGTAGAGCGTGATCGGCTCAACCATTTTCCGGCCACCGCTCGTGACCGCGTTGTTGATAAATGAACCGAGCGACTGCGTGTACGGAATTGGCCAGCTAGTCGCATTGTTCGGCGTGGTCGCTCCGCTGATGCCCTGTGCGTCGCAGAATGCGATGGTGCTGGCCGGGCGCGCAATGCCTGCGAGGCTCCGAGGACCGCACGGAGTCGCGGTGCTGGCGCGCGAGATCTCAAGGTTATACGTGTAACCGATGGCGGCCTGGGAGTTGCTCGGGCAGGTATATACCTGCCAGTTCTTGATGTAGGGCTGAATGTTATAAGTCCATGCAAACGCCGGGTCGCTGGATCTGCCGAACTGAGTATAGGGAACGACCAGTTCGTCGTAGTCCTGGATGTACATGCTCC
>JBBRJW010000324.1:0-4671 GCA_038218705.1 Chthonomonadales bacterium
CCAGGGTTAACGGTCATCACCAGTACAAGGTCGAGGTCGTCCAGAACGTACCTCAGCGCCTCGGGCGAGGTTGCCGGGTTGAGCGCCACACCGGCCAGCGCGCCGCACTGGCGGATCAGCGCAAGCGTCCGCTGCAGATGAACGCACACCTCGGCCTGCACGGTGACGATCTGCGCGCCGGCCCGGACAAACTCTTCAATGAATCGGTCCGGGTTTTCGATCATCAGGTGAGCATCGAATACCGCTTTCGAGACCGGCCGCAGCGCCTTGAGGGCGGCAGGCCCCATGGTCAGGTTCGGCACAAAGTGGCCATCCATCACGTCGAAGTGGAGCATCTCCGCGCCGGCAGCCTCTGCCTCTCGGGCCGCATCGGCCAGGCGGCCAAAGTCCGCGGAGAGGAGAGAGGGCGAGATTCGCACGCTTCGATCGACGGTCATTGTACCGATTGCCTTTTTGTCTTCTCCGGATCGAACGTTACCTCTTTTACGAGCTTGTCGTCGTAGTAGATCGTCATGGTGATCGAGCTGCCGTAGTAGTCGAATTTCACGGGGATAGTATCGCGCTCTTTGTGCTGTTCGTCGACTACGGCCGGATGCGGGCCCTGCGCGTCACGATACTCAATACGCACCTTGCGGGAGCCCAGCCCATCTTTCGCGATCGTAATGGTGCGCGAGAAGTGGCGGGGCATGCTCGTGTCGATGGAGGGATCGGGGGTCGTGCTGGAGTTATCCGGCGAGTTACCGGATGCGTCGCCGCTGCCAGGATCGGGCGGGTTATCTCCGGGGGAGGGCGAGGCGAAGCTTGGCTTCGGTCCATCGCTCACAATGAGGTCAACCACGGTATCGTGGTAGACGCGCTTCTTGAACGTGACGTCCTGCGTGACCACCGAGTTGATGGGTACCGAATCGCTGTATTCCGGCGACACTCTCCCGACTTTGAGGCCCGCAGCCTGCAGCTTCTGCTCGGCCTCATCGCGGGCGAGACCAACGACATTTGGAACGTCGACATACTCCGCGCCGCGGCTGTACCAGACATTCACCGCGTGCTCCGGCCGGATCGGAACGCCCTTCTCCAGGTCCGTTCGATAGACGATTCCGCGGCGCTTGTCGTTGTACTCACCATGCTCGATCAGCCGCACGTTGTTTTCGCCGGCCATCTTGCGCACGTCGTCGATCGACTTACCCACAATCTCGGGGAGCGCAACCGCCTTGGGGAGCGCCCACTTGGACAGGTAGATCGCGTAGAGGCCAATCAGGCTAACGATGATAACGACGGTTACCGTGCCGATGGCGATTTTCAGATACGGCGAGACGCGCTCGTCTTCGGCTCGGAGACGGTTCTGCGGCATTGTATTCCTGTCTGGCTCCATGGGAACGACCACGGGAGCAGGCGTGCGCTGGGCCGCGGGCCGCGGGGCCGCCACGGCCCTGACGACCACGGGTATCACGGGCTGCACGGGAGTGGCGGTTGCGCCGGGGCGCTCCACGGCCGCGCCCATCTTCTCTACGTCAATAGGCGTCCAGGAGAGAGGCTTCCCGAAGCGCAGCGCATCCCGTACCGACTTCAGGTCCTTCACAAGCTCGGCCGCGGAGGGATAGCGGTCCTCGGGCCGTTTCTGCAGGCACTTGCAGAGGATTCCTTCGACAGAGCGCGGGACCCCGGTGCTGATGACGCGCGGTGAAGGGATGGCGGCAAACGCATGGAGGTCCGCCAGAGCTTCCGGGCTATCGGCGGAGTAGACCGGGGTACCGGTGAGCATTTCGTAGCAGATCGCTCCGAGCGCATAGATATCGCCCGCCGGAGTGCCGGGATGCGCGGTTGAGAGTTCCGGAGCATGATAGGGGGCAGACAGCTTAAGCACTTCGCGCTGCGCGGTCGGACCGGAGGCCACGGCGCGCTGTACTCCGAAGTTCAGCACCTTCACAGCCCCTTCGGGGCTGATGATAATATGCTGGGGCCGCAGGTCGCCATGCGCCTGGCCCGCGCCATGGGCATAGTTGAGCGCCTCGGCGATAGAGCAGGTGAAGTCGATTGCGAGAGAGAGGTTGAAGGGAGCGATCTTCCGGATACGATCCTTGAGATCCATCCCGCGAACGTACTCGCGAACGGAGT
Organism: Chthonomonadales bacterium; assembly: GCA_038218705.1. GTDB lineage: Bacteria > Armatimonadota > Chthonomonadetes > Chthonomonadales > Chthonomonadaceae > JBBRJW01. The sequence continues at coordinate 2,113 of JBBRJW010000324.1, forward strand.
AGGGAGTGCCCTCATCCATGCCAAACTCATAGAAGCGCGCAATGTGGGGATAGTTGAGATCGGCCGTTGCCTCAAGCCCGGTGCGGAGGTTCTCCACGAAACGCTCTTCGCCCGCATACGGCATTTTGAGCGATTTCAGCGTAACCACGCGGTTGCTCACCACGTCGCGCGCCTTGAACGAGTGGAAGAGAGGCCCCTCGCCCAGCTTCTCAAAAACCTCGTAGCGCTGATTGACCAGGCGGTTAATCACGAAGTTAGCCTTTCGCGGCCGTGCACGGGCGGTTAGCGGGAGAGCTGATCCGGCTCTCTTGCCGGCCGCTCGATGGCAGCAATTGCCCCGGACGGACTTTCGGCGCTTGCAGCCACTGGCCGTCGCATCGATCGGATCATCCGCAGCGCCGCATGGATCAGGGTGATCATGAGCAGCACCAGGTAGCAGCGCAGCCCCACGGTCTCGTCAAATGCGCTCACCTTGTCGGCTGGAACGATTGCAAACGCGATCAGGGCCTGTCCTACTACCCAGCGACCGCCCATCAACACGAGCCAGAAGAGAATGAGGAGGTGATTGATCACCTGCGGGAATATCTCGGGCGGAGCTGGCTCAGGCTGATCCATTGGTTCCCCATTCACTGAGCGCGCGGATCGTTCCGGCCCCGGCTGCCCCGAGCCCCCGCACTGTCAGGCGAGACACCGCTGCCAATTGAGCGCCCGCTCCACCGCTTCGCGGGGAACGTTCGGGCTGACAAAGACTTCGCCAATGCGCCGCGAAAGCACAAAGCGGAGGCAGCCAGCCTCCGTCTTCTTGTCGCGCTGCGCAGCTTCCAGAATGGCGTCGGTTCCCAGGTCTGCGGGAAACGCGACGGGCAGGCGCGCAGCGCGCAGGACCTCGATGGTCTTATCAAGAGCGATGGAGGGAGTGACGTCCATCTCGACGCCGATGCGAAGTGCGGAGACCATGCCGATCGACACCGCCTCACCATGGCGAAACCGCCGGTAGCGCGTGACAGACTCGACTGCATGGCCGAGCGTATGGCCGAAGTTCAGGATGGCGCGAAGGCCCTGCTCGGTCTCATCCTGGGATACAACGTCGGCCTTGATCTCGCACGAGCGCGCGATGGCCAGCGAAAGCGACTCCGGCTCTCGCTTCAGCAGGCGGGGAAGGTTTTCGTTCGTCTGCTGAAAAAACGAAGGCTCGGAGATTATACCATACTTGATTACCTCGGCCAGACCGCTCCGGAGCTCCCGGGCCGGGAGTGTGGAGAGTGTATCCGGGTCTATCAGCACCGCAGAGGGCTGGTGGAATGCGCCAACGAGGTTCTTGCCTTCCGGGAGGTCGACGCCGGTCTTTCCGCCCACGGAAGCATCCACCTGCGCAAGCAGAGTAGTGGGCACCTGAACAAAGCAAATACCGCGCAGGTAGGAGGCCGCGGCAAAGCCGACGATATCGCCGAGAACGCCACCGCCGACCGCGACCACAAGGCTCTTCCGATCGAGTCCGGCCTTCAGGAACTCGGAGTAGAGTCTGGCCACCGTGCTCAGAGTCTTGAACCGTTCACCGGCGGGAACCAGTGTGGTTGTGACCTCGAAGCCCGCTTCGCGCAGGCCCGCTGCGATTGGCGCTGCATAGGGCTCGCAGAGGCGAGGGCTGGTTACCACGCAGACGCGCTTCCCCTTCGCAATCCTGGCTATCTCCTGGGCGGCGCGCCCGGAAGCGATAAGTCCGCTCTCGATGTCGACCGAGTAACTGCGCTCGGCCAGCGCGACGGGTACCAGATGCCTGCTCACGGTGTGCTCCTCTGCTCCTGCCGCGTGTAGATCTCGACGATCCGCGTAGCGGTAGCGTCGACGGAGCGGCCCGACGAGTCGACGCGCACATGGGCGGTCAGGTCGTAAGCGGGCTGGCGCTCACGCAGAAGGGATGAAATTCTTGCGAGGGTGTCCGGATAGCCGGTGAGAAGAGGGCGGGTCTGAGCATCGCCGACGCGCCGGAGGATCACCCACGGGTCGGCGGTGAGGAGAACAACCAGCGCGCCTTCGCGCAGGAGCGCGCGGTTCTCCGGGTTGAGCACCGCGCCTCCGCCCGTGGCGATAACCAGCCGCGGGCAGGCTGCCAGCTCCCGGAGGGCCTCGGTCTCGCGCCTCCGGAACTCCTCCACCCCGACCTCCGCAAAGAGCTCCGCAATCGTGCAGCGCGCGTGCCGCTCAACAACGTGGTCGCTATCAACGAACTCGTACCCGAGCTTGCGCGCCACAGCCCGGCCGATCGTCGTCTTGCCGGTGCCCATGAACCCGATCAGCGCGATACTCCTGGCGTCTTCTGTCACGTCACCCTCACGCTGGAGAGGCATGGTCGCTTCTCCTGCGGGCCTTTGACGAACAGTATACCTTTCACTTCGGACGGCCGAAGTGATGGTCGGCGAAATCGAGAAATGCCCCCCAGTCGACGGGGCTCATGGAGTGCTTCCCGGGCCGCATAAACCAGCCGAGCCGGCTATGGACCAGCGTGCCAATGGCCGGCTCAGAGCTTACGGCGAGCCCCTCGGTGCCGAGCAGGCGATA
>JBBRJW010000325.1:0-4670 GCA_038218705.1 Chthonomonadales bacterium
ATTCATTCCTTCCCTCCCACATAGATTCTGATCGCCTCCCGAGTCCCTTCCCCGGGGCAGTCTCCTTTTCCTCCGCAGGTTTCTGGTGAAATCGCGTGGCAAACCGGGAACAACGTCCGTAAGACCATCCAGTCTGAGTGCCTCTCGCCGGGCGCCAGGCTTCACGTAAGTGTATCGGAGAGCAGCCATGAATTCGCTGAAGCACGCAAACCAAGCCAGCCGCGCCGCAGGCATCGCCCTGGCCTTCGTGCTGCTGATTCTTGCGTTCGCTGCCATTCGTGCAGCCGTCATAACGCAGGTCCTTACCGCGCAGACATCGCGCTCACTGGAAGTGAGCGACCTCTATGAGAGAGTCCGCGTGGCGCTTACCGAGGAGAAGGCGCTTGAGCGGAAGTACCGCCTGCTGCCTGCACCCGAAACGGCGCGGGCGCACCGCGAGACCGGAGAGTCCGTGGTCGATACGCTCTGTAAGATTGAGATCGTGGGCTCAGCGGATGATAGGGAGATTGCATCTCAGCTTCTCGCCGCGCATCAGACCTATGAGGCCTCCGCAATACTGCTCTTTGCCTGCGTGGACAACGGGGCGACGACACTGGGCGAGCAGCTCGACACGAAGCAAGTGGTTCCAAGCTTCCAGTTCATGCAGTCGCGATCCAACCTCGCGGCCGCACAGCACCACGAAAACGCAATGAAGCGCCTGGCCGCGCTCGCGCGCACCCAGGAGACGGTGAAGGATAACGCTCCTATCGTCCTGACCATTGGCATCGCGCTCCTTGCGCTCTTCTGGCTGCTCTACAACGTTCTGAAAGAGCGCATCGACGACGAGGCCCGAGAGATGCTGAAGGCGAGCGAAGAGCGCTTTCGATCCCTTGTACGCAATACCTCGGACGTGATTGCCATTGTCGGGCCGGACGGCCACATGCGCTACGTGAGCGCGGCAGCCGAGCGAGTATGGGGATACCCGCTCGATGAGCTGGAAGGCAGGTCCATATCGGATTTCGTTCACCCTGATGATAAAGAGATCCACCTCGACGCCCGTGCACGTACTCACGCCATCCGCGGCGCCAACATCTACGCGGAGTTCCGAATCAAGTATCGTGATGGACGCTACCGCGTTCTGGATGCCGTCTCGACCAACCTGTTTGGCGATCCGGGGGTCGATGGCGTTCTCGTTACCTACCGCGACGTTACGGAGAGGCGCGAGGCCGAGGCGGCTCTGCAGCGGGCTCACGACGACCAGGAGCAACGGGTGTTGGAGCGCACCGCCGAGCTGGCCCAGACCAATCTGGCGCTGCTCGAGGAGATTCGCGAGCGCGAGCAGGCCCAGCAGGAGCTGCAGCAGGCCGAAGCGCAGCTCATTCAGTCGGCCAAGCTCGCTTCGCTGGGAACGCTCTCGGCCGGCGTGGCGCACGAGCTCAACCAGCCGCTCGCGATCATCCGCGGCGTAACGCAGCAGCTTCTCGCGGACCGCGACCTGCCCGAGAATGTCATCGAGGATCTGGATATGGTTGAGAGGCATACCAGCCGGATGGTAAAGATCATCAATCACATGCGCACGTTCTGTCGTTCGTCGGGCAGCGACCCGACGCCAATCAGCCTTAACGACGTCATTCAGAACTGTTTCATCCTGGTAGGTCAGCAGATGAAAGCGCATGACGTTTCTGTAGAGTGGGACCTGGCCAGCAGTATAGAGCCCGTGCTTGCCGATGCAAACGAGCTGGAGCAGGTATTCCTGAACCTCATCGGCAACGCGCGGGACGCTATGGAGGGGATGAACGATAAGCTCATTCGTATTCGCTCTCGATGCATGGTTGGCCTATCGATCGTGGAGATTGCAGATTGCGGCTCGGGCGTTCCAGAGGAGGTCCTGCCGCGGATCTTCGATCCGTTCTTCACGACCAAAGCGCCAGGGAAAGGGACCGGGCTCGGCCTCTCCATCAGCTACGACATCATTGCAAAGCATGGCGGCAAGCTGAGCGTGTACAACGACGGCGGTGCGGTCTTTGTAGTGAGCATTCCGACCTGCGCTGCGGAAGAGGACGATCTGCCGACTGCGGCATAGTTGGACCGAAGGGAAGGCCTGAGATCAGGTCAGTGCGATACTCGGTGTGCGGAGGGATTCCAAATGGGAAGAGTGCTGCTTGCAGAGGATGAAGAAGATCTGCGCCTCCTGATGGGGCGACAGCTTCGCCGGTCTGGATTCGACGTGACTCTGGCGGCGGACGGCCAGGCGGCGCTGGAGCTGCTGATGACCGAATCGTTCGATGTCGTGGTCTCGGACATCAAGATGCCGAGGCTCGACGGGATGGGCCTGCTAGCAAAGGCTCAGGAGGTAGCGCCGGGAATCGACTTCATCATTCTGACGGGGCATGGGTCCCTCGAGAACGCCGTCCAGGCCTTTACGAGCGGCAACATCTTCGACTATAAGCTCAAGCCGCTCGAGGACATCCATGAGCTGAGCGTGATCGTGGGGAGGGCCATCGAGCGCGCACAGCTCCGTGCCGAGAACGCGCGGCTGCTTAATGAGTTGCGCGAACAGGCCGAGAGAGATGGCCTGACCGGCCTCTACAATCACCGCGCCATCCATGCGCTCCTGCAGAGGCGGCTCGTGGAATCCCCCGAGGGCGACATGGCCGTGATCCTGATGGATATGGACGGCTTCAAGCTTATCAATGATACGTATGGCCACCCTTTTGGAGATCAGGCGCTGCGCCACATGGCCGATGCCCTTCGAACGGCATGTCCAGAAAGCGCGCTCATTGGCCGGTGTGGCGGGGACGAGTTCATGGTGTGTCTGCCGGGCTACCACTCGGTAGACGCCGCAGCAATTGCCGAGCGAATTCGCGATCAGATGAACCTGGAGCCGCTGGTCACTCCCGATGGGGGCCGTATCCCACTGCAGCTCTGCTTTGGTGTGGCCGATTCTGCCTCCGTGAATCACTCTCCGCTCAGCCTGACGGCCGCGGCGGATGCCGCGCTCTACGCGGGCAAGCGGCAGGGGGGGCATGCCATAAAGCTCCACCGGCGATCTGAGGAGGGGAGCGAGGAGGAGACGGACCGGTGCCCGTTCGACGTACTCGACAGCTTGATTACCGCTATCGACACGAAGGACCAGTACACGCGGCTCCACTCAGAGAACATGACTCAGTTTGCCCTGCAGCTTGTACAGAAGCTCGGCTGTTCCGAGGAGACCTACAATCTGGTGCGGATCGCGGGGCTGCTGCACGACGTGGGCAAGATCGGGATTCCAGGGTCGATTCTGAATAAGCCGGGCAAGCTCAATACGCAGGAGTATGAGATGATGAAGAACCACGTCACCATCTCCGCCCTGATTATCCACGGAATGCCGCGGCTGGACGACATCGTGGAGGCGGTAGCCAATCACCACGAGCGCTGGGACGGAGGTGGGTACCCTACAGGCCTTACGGGCGAGCAGATACCTCTCCTGGGCCGGGTAATGGCAATTGCGGATGCCTATTCGGCGATGATTCTCGATCGGCCCTACCGGGTCGGATTGACGCGCGAACAGGCTCTGGAAGAGATCGAGCGGGGCGCGGGAACGCAGTTCGATCCCCACCTTGCAAAGCTCTTCGTGGAGGCGCAGCGCGCGGGCTGCGCGGCCCTGCCGAAGGCTGCGTAGCGCCCTATAAGCCGAGTGAGTCGATGGCCTGCTGTCCTGCTTCCAGGGCAGTCAGGCCCTCTTCCACCGGAATGGGCTCTGGCTTGCCTTCACGCATGCACTGAACAAAGTGAGCGATGTGGCGGTCCGTGGTCCGGCCGAAGTCGCGACTCTCATCGTCGAAGAAGTGGCTGTTCCAGACAAGCGCCAGCGATTCGGCGCCCTTCTGCTCCTGATGCGCCTGCACCAGATCGGGGCGCGGCGCGTATTCGAAGCGCCGAATGGCATCGTCCACCTTAACGCGCCCCCTGGTCCCCATCAGCTCGAACTGGTAGATGTCGGGATCCTTGTAATCGCCGTCTACACTCGCAATGAACGTACCAACCGCTCCTGAGCTGAACTGTAGGCTAAAGGCAGCCGTGGTGAACTGACCTTCGCCGCGCGGGTCGAAGGCATGGCCCTTGATCGACTTGATCGGCCCTCCAAGCGTCTGCAGCATGTTAAATCCATGCGACTGCATGTAGAGGAGGTGAGCGAGCGGAAGTCTCTGGCGCTCAGGGTAGTGACCCCCGGTGAAGCGCCAGTGAAAGCAGAGGGTATTGCCCACCTTGCCCTCGGCGATATGCTGCTGAACGAGCTGAAAAGGCGTGGCATACCGGTGATTGAAGTTGACGCCGCAGTGCACTCCCTGCTTCCGCGCGAGCGCCACAAGCTCTCGGCCCTCCGCCACGTTCATCGTAAGCGGCTTCTCAAAGAAGCAGTTCACCTTCGCCTCGAGTGCCTGTTTGTAGGGCTTGAAGTGGCGATCGTCCGGAGTGATGACGCTCACAAGGTCCAGATGCTCCTTCTCCAGCATCTCCGCGAAGTCGAGGTAGGGCGCTGCGTTGTATTGCCGGCCCATCCGCTCCACACGCTCGCGATTGGAGCTGCCGCAGATAGCAACGAGGTCGGTCTCCGGATTGCGCCAGTACGCCTCGATATGCACGCGCCCCCAGTTGCCGGTTCCAAGCACACCCACACGCAGCGGCTTCGCAGAAGTCACGTTCTCTCC
>JBBRJW010000326.1:0-4658 GCA_038218705.1 Chthonomonadales bacterium
GATGGCAGCGGGATCATCGGCCAGGTGGACCAGGAGAACACGCTCTGGATCAACCAGGTACGCGGCACCGCCAAATAGGTCAGGCAGGGCAGACGAGATACCGGTAACTCTGCGGTGTTAAAGCTCTCCTGCATCATGGAACGATGAACCATAGCGCCATGATGCACATGAGGGAGACGGCCAGTGAACGACAAGCGCAGGCACCGCAGAGTACCGGTCAATTGGCCCCTTGAGGTGAGTAACCGATCCGGAGGCAAGACGCGAACGCGTATCCTCGATATCAGTGAATCGGGAGCGCTCTTCATCTCCACCCAGCGATATGAACCGGATGATCTACTGGCTCTGCAGATCGTTTTGAGCGCCAGCTGCACGATCCAGTGCGTTGCGCGCATTATCCGTGAGGTGCCAGGCGCAACTCGCTACACAGTCTACGCCTCGGAATTCAAGCAATTCATGCCCGGCGGGCACGAGATGCTGATGAACGCGCTCCGCGACGTGATTGCCAGGGTGCCGCGGCACGAGGAGCAGGAGAAGCGGAGCGACGACTATCTGCCGCTGATGGCCACGCCGACCACGTCTGTGCCGGGCGGCAAGGCGGGACAGGGCCGGGACTGGGGCGTTCGCGCCGAACCAGGCGCGGCTCCAGTGGTGTTCGTGCGGCGGTCGTAACTCCGCCGCACGCGCGCCGCTCCCTATCGGTCAGGGCAGATTTATCTCGAGCGTGTTATTTTCTTTGCTTCGCTCAACCACGCGATTAACATCGTCCGCTATCGCGCGAAGTTTATGCGGCCCGGGAGTCAATGTCCAGGAGGCCTTGCCCTTCGGGCCGTTGTTCGCGGTGATAACCTGCTCCTCGCCAGCTCGCAGCGGCCCCTTCAATCGGTCCGCCCAGTTCACGATTACACCATCCACGTGGAACGCAATCCCCAGTGTAACGCCTTGAGCGGTAGCCTCCTGCCCGATATTCTTGAGAGTGGCTGTGAACGTCACTTCATCCCCGGCGTTCGGATGGGTCGGCGAGATCGTAACTGCGGTGACGGTTAGATCGGGATAGGCGTTCGGCGTGCTCACGTGCAGTGATGCGGCCGGCGAGACCCGCCCGGCCGTGTCAATGGCCCTTACCTCAAAGCCGTAGCCGAGCCCGGGAAGAAGAGTCGTGTCGGTAAACGAGGGCGTCGTGCCGGTGCCTACGAGCGCGCCCAGCCGGTAGATCGCGTAGCCGGCCGGCTTCGGGCCGGGGCCCGGGGCCCAGGTGAGGGTGGCCGATGCTGCGTGAGCCTGCGAGCTCAACCGGACCGGGGCCGAGGGCGCATGTCCGCTGACCAGCGGCTGCGGAGAGAGGCGAACCACTACGATCTCATCCGGGATGCTCAGCAGGAGCTTCTGAGCCGCGGCGCCGCCGGCCATCGCGCCCGTGATGAGACCAGCGCTGCGGAGCGGGGTGTTCACCGTCAGCATCACATGCGCGGGAGCATTGTCGATATCCTTCGCCTTCACGGTGTCGAAGGAGGAGACCTCCTGCCAGAGCAGAAGGTAGAAGTCGCCGTTTGTTTTCTGCAGGAGGGTATGGCGAATGGCTGCGGTCTCACCCTCAATGTGGAAAGCCAAGGCGTAGGGAACGTTCGCGGCGGGCGCCGGGTCGCGTGCGACCCATTTGCCAGAAACGGTGTCCCATCGCTTCTCCGAGAGAGCCGCGATGAGGCGCTTTATCGCGCCGTACGCGGGCTTCGGAGCGAGGTCGCGCTTTACGATTCCAAAGCACGCTTCGGCGTTCGTGGCGGTGTGCTCATCGGTGGCGTAGTCCGGAAACTCATCGACAAACTCGTACGTGAACGTGCGCCGGATGCCGAAGTTGTAGTACGCCGCGAAGTGACGCGGCAGGTACTTCTCCTGCGCGCGCTCCGACACACCGGGCTGAGCGCCCGCGATCACCACGCTGCTCCCGAGGGCGGTGTGGTACCCGCTCTCGGTCACCACAAAAGGTTTCGCATCCGTGCCAGCACCCAGCAGGCCATAGGCGGTGAGCACAGGATTGTTCATATCCGCCATCAAGCTCTGTGACGGCATCTGGCCTCCTGCATAGGAGTGCATCACCAGATAGTCGAAACTGGAGAGCGGCGCAAGTGCCCGGTTCCCATCTGCTCGTCCTACTGATGGGGCGATGAAGCCGAAGCCCCGGGTGGCAGGATCGGCCTTGAGAGCGGCATAGGTCTCCTGCGTAAAGAGACGCGGTCCCTCGGGAAAACCTTTGCCCTTGTAATTTGCGCTGGTTGCAAAAATGTCGACTTCGTTGGGGCCCTCCACCATGTCGACCAGCGGGAGGTGTGCTTTCAGGGTCTGGATCGTCTGCTCAGGCGGCGAGCCGGGGCCGAATATCATGGTGGTCTTGACGCCGAGCGCGCTGTAGAGATCGGCCTCGCGCTCAAGCCACCCATCGCGTACGTGCCGTACCCCAATATCTCCCAGCATCGCCTTGATACGGTCGTAGGCGAATCCGTAAGGTGTATCGCTGTATCCCCAGTGCGTGCAGAAGCCGATGCGGTCCACGAAGTCGTCGGCGCTGCCCGCGGGTTCGAGGAAACGCCCGGATTGTGCGTTCGCCGCACAGGTGCTTAGCAGCAGCGCCAGGCCGGCCAGACTAACGAGATTTCTCAATAGCTTATCCTTCTACGGGCCGCGACGCCTGAATTGCCCTCATACTGTAGCGCCTTCTCCCGGCTTGTCGGGGGTGAGGGCGATAAACCGCCGCGCGCGTGCGTCGGCCCCGCGGCCGCAGGCCTGGGGCGAGGGCTGTGCCCTGGCATTCAGCCTGCCCGCCTCCTCGACCTCTTCGCAACGCACTCAGTATACTCCCTTCGGCACGTCGCGCGTCGTCATCTGTTCGGCGATCGTCCGGAGTGTTGCCAAAACGCAATCCCTCGCAAAAAAGTTGCTCCAAATTGCGTTCGGGCTATTGACGGGTCGTACCGGCCCTGATATCATAATGCAGACAGGGGCAACTATAGAACCATCTGGCTTCCAGGAATCATCGCATCGGCTCTCCTCCTATTGGCGCATGACCCCTCCGGCGATAGGAATTCTCACTGCAACTACCTCTGCGGATCGACGCCCGCCCGTCGGGTGATCCGATCCGCGTGTTTCGCAAACCGGCAGTGAATGATGATAAGCGCAAGGTTATTTGCCGGCTTGCTCACAGCGGCCGCTCTGCTCGGTTGCACGACTCTGCGCGCGCAGGTGATCGACCACTCCAACCCCGCCTCCAATAACGACGACCTCATCGCCAATCAAAACTACGACTGGGGGCCTGTCTTCCTGGGTGGGCTCTGTCGCCTCACCGACAAGGGAACCAGCGAGACCGGGAGCGTCTTCTCCCGTGATCGCGTCAACGTCGCGGAGTTTCGCACCTCGTTTGTGTTCCAGATCCTCAGCGGCTCTCCCGGAGACGCCTCCACAGGTGAGGGCAACATCGCCGACGGCATCACCTTCACCCTCCAGAACCAGGGTCCGGATGCGCTGGGCGCGGCGGGAGGCAGCCTCGGTTACGCGGGAATCGGGCACAGTGTGGCCGTGAAGTTCGATGTCGTGCGCAACGGGTGGCCCGGTGGAGACGACCCCTCCTTCAGTTCTACCGGACTGTACGCCAACGGGGAGAGCCCCCGCAAAGGCATCGATCTGCTCAAGGATGGGGTCAACCTCCGAAGCCAGCATCCGTTCCGAGCCGATATGTACTACAACGGCCGCATTCTCACCGTGCAGGTGACCGATCTGGCGACCTCAGACTCCTCCACTCAGAAGTACACCGTCGATATCCCCCGGCTCATCGGCAGTCCCGTCGCATTTGTGGGCTTTACAGCGGCCACGGGACTCGGGAGCGCGTCGCAGGACATTAAGAAGTGGTACTTCTCCTCCCCTCCTCTGAGGCAGGTCGGCCAGGTCACGCGCCGCAGCCCCGAGCGAATAGCCCTTCGGCCCGCTTTGCGCTCCGCGGCCAGGTTGACGGTCGCGGCCTGGCCGACGGCCAACTGGCAGTCACGCAAGGCTAACCTGGCGGGCATCCATCGCCGCGCCGGCGCCATCGCCACACGTTAAGCACGCGTTGGGCGCAAATCAGAGCAGGTGCCTCGTTCCACGGCACTCACTCCACGGCACCTCGGTGCAGTGCTGTTGAGCTGAAGTCCGCTGCTGCGAGCTCCATGCCGCTCAGGAGCGCCCCATTCGCCGCCAAATTTGGGGGGCTGGCAAGGCGTACCCAGGGCCAGGAGGTTAAGGCTTCCGACACCCCCTTGCCGGCGAGCGCGCACCGCTGCGCGCTCTACGGAGCGGGGGGTACACCCTCTTTGAGGCGCTCGGCGAGGCGGGTGAAACGCTTCGTAGTCTTGTTGTTCTTCACCGCGCGAGCGATCGCCTTGCGGTCTCCCACCAGTATGCAGAGCGACCGGGCACGCGTAAGCCCGGTGTAGAGCAGGTTGCGCTGCAGCATCATGTACTGGCTGGAGTGCAGGACGAGTACGACCGCTCGATACTCCGATCCCTGGCTCTTGTGGATGCTCATGCAGTACGCGAGCTGCAGCTCGTCGTAGTCTGCGAAATCGTACTCCACCTGCGTATCCGGAAAGCGTACGACGAGCACCTGGTCCTCCATCCGGATCTGCTCAACG
>JBBRJW010000327.1:0-4658 GCA_038218705.1 Chthonomonadales bacterium
GTACAGGCGCGGTATGTATACCTTCTGGAAGCGCACCTGTCCGCCGCCCACGCTGCAGATCTATGATGCGCCCGAGAGGGAGTTCTGTATTGTGCGGCGCTCGGTAACCAACACGCCGCTGCAGGCCCTGGCGCTCATGAACGACCCGATCTATGTGGAGGCGAGCCGTAAGCTCGCAGAGCGCTTGATCCGGGAGGGCGGCGCGTCACCCGCCGCGCGTATCTCCATGGCATATCAGCTCCTCCTGAGCCGGGCCCCACGACTTGCCGAGACAAAGGTCCTGCGCACCATTTTTGAGGAGGAGCACGCGACCTTCGGGAAGCACCCGGAGAGAGCCGCGAAGCTTCTGAGCGTGGGTGAGTCCCCGGTCGACAAGAAGCTTGATCCGGTCGAGCTCGCGGCATGGGCAGAGGTCTCAAGTGTTATCATGAACCTGGATGAGTCGATCACGCGCGATTAGGTTCTGCTTCGCGCATGCGGTGAGAGCATAGAGGTCCAAATGAACCCGAGAGATTTTGAGCTCTTTCTTACCCGGCGCCAGCTCTTCAGCCGGACGGCAGGGGGTATCGGGGCAGCCGCCCTGGCGAGCCTCCTCTCGCCGGATGCGAGCGCTTCGCCTGTCGCGAGCGATGGGCGGATCCTGAAGACCCTCCACTTTGCGCCAAAAGCCAAACGGGTGATCTACCTTTTTCAGTCCGGCGCGCCATCGCACATCGATCTCTTTGACTACAAGCCAGCGCTGCAGCAGATGCATGGCAAGGAGCTGCCCGCCTCGATTCGCAACGGCCAGCGGATTACTGGGATGACTTCGGGCCAGTCCTCCTTCCCCTGTGTCGCGCCGATGTTCACGTTCAAACAGCATGGGAAGAGCGGAGCATGGATGAGTGAGCTGCTCCCGCACACCGCTAAGATTGCAGACGAGATCTGCCTCATCAAGTCGATGAACACCGAGGCTATCAACCATGATCCGGCCATAACCTTTATTCAGACCGGCTCCCAGCAGCCTGGCCGCGCCTCAATCGGATCCTGGATGTCGTATGGGCTCGGCAGTGAGAACCGCGATCTGGCCGCCTACATTGTCCTCATCTCGCAGGGGACGGGTAATACCAACGATCAGCCGCTTTTCGGGCGGCTCTGGGGAAGTGGCTTCCTTCCATCGGTCCATCAGGGCGTCAAGCTCCGCTCAACTGGCGACCCCGTGCTCCATATCGCTAACCCGCCGGGCATCGACGGAGCGAGCCGGCGGGAGATGCTCGATGGAATGGCGGAGCTCAATCGGATGGCCGAGCGCTCATTCGGCGACCCCGAGATCAACACCCGGATCGCGCAGTACGAGATGGCCTATCGCATGCAGGCATCCGTCCCGGAGCTCATGGACCTCTCGCACGAGCCTGAGTCGACCTTCGAGATGTATGGTCCGGAGGCCCGCAAGCCGGGCACCTATGCGGCCAACTGCCTCCTGGCGCGCCGCCTTACGGAGCGCGGTGTCCGTTTTATCCAGCTCTTCCACCGTGGCTGGGATCAGCACGGCAACCTGCCCTCACAGATCCGAAACCAGTGCCGCGATACGGATCAGCCTTCGGCCGCCCTGGTGCAGGACCTGAAGCAGCGCGGGCTGCTGGAAGATACGCTGGTGGTGTGGGGCGGGGAGTTTGGCCGCACAGTATACAGCCAGGGAGCGCTGACAAAAGACAACTACGGCCGCGACCATCATGGGCGCTGCTTCACGATCTGGATGGCCGGCGGAGGGATCAAGCCGGGGTTCACTTACGGGGAGACCGACGACTTCTGCTACAACATCACAGCCGATCCCGTGCACATCCACGATCGTAACGCCACTATACTGCGGCTTCTCGGAATCGACCATGAGCGGCTTACGTACCGGTATCAGGGACGCGACTACCGGCTCACGGACATCGCCGGCAAGGTTGTGGACGCGGTGATCGCATGATGCAAAAGCGCCACGGGGTGGCCATTGCAATTGCCGGAACCGACCAGGAGATCGATCTCTGTTACCCGGTCATGGCGGAGTTGCGGCCCGCGTATACGCAGGAGTCCTTCCGCAAGCGGGTTCGGCTTCAGCAGGCGAGCAGCTTTGAGCTGGTGATGCTTACGGACGGAGGAGACGCTCGCGCCTGCGCCGGCATCCGGATCATAGAGAACCTGGCCTGGGGGCGTTTCCTCTACGTCGACGACCTCGTTACGGCCGCCGTGTTCCGCTCATGCGGATATGGCGACGCCCTGATGGACTGGCTGGTCGACTATGCTCGCGCCAACGGGTGCGGGCAGCTCCATCTCGATTCAGGCGTTCAGCGCTTTGAAGCGCACCGGTTCTATTTGCGAAAGCGTCTGCTCATCACCTGCCACCACTTCGCGATCAGCCTGTAGTGCGGCGCTCTGTTTGAGCCTAGGCCCGGCGCTGCTTGCAGCCTCTTCCGCCCGTGCCAGAGCTTCGCCAGGAGCCAGGCACAGGCTCGACATCGCACCGCGCATCTGCCTCCCTGGAGCTCTCCGCACTCAGCGGGTCCACGCCCGGTTTCTCGATCCCGAGAGCGCCCCCGTTTCTCTTTCGGTGTCCCTGCGCTGGAGCATTGGAGAAGGGAATGCGTGCCGCTTCCGAGAATAGGCAGGTGTCTTTACGCGCGTGAAGGGAAGCCAGATGAAGATTATTGCAGGATTGTCGGCCGCACTTGCGGCGCTGATTACGCTCGCTGGCCCGGTGCGGGCGAGCGCACCGACGCCAGGTAAGCAGCATGGCGAGCACCTGAAGAAGCGAATCGTCCAGGTGGTTGAGAGCGACTATCTGCTCTACCTTCCTAAGGACTACGGCAAGGACCGCACACAGAAGTGGCCGCTGATTCTCTTTCTCCACGGCTCCGGTGAGCGCGGGACGGACGTGCAGAAGGTTGCCACGCACGGCCCGCCCAAGCTTGTCGCGGCTGGCCAGGATTTTCCGTTCATTATTGTCTCCCCACAGTGTCCGGATAACGACTGGTGGAACAACGATGTGCTGACCGGTCTGCTCGACGAGATCGAGACGAAGTACAGCGTGGATAAGGACCGCGAGTACCTGACGGGGCTCAGTATGGGCGGGTTCGGAACCTGGGCGCTCGCCATAGCTCAGCCCACGCGCTTTGCTGCGATTGCCCCGATTTGCGGTGGCGGTGACGCACGACGCGTGCGCCGGCTGAAGGATGTGCCGGTATGGGTCTTCCACGGCGCAAAGGATCCGACCGTCAATATCAAGGAAGATCAGGCCATGGTCGATGCGCTGGAGTCCGCCGGGGGCAACGTTAAGTTCACGGTCTATCCGGAGGCGGGTCACGACTCCTGGACCGAGACCTACAGCAACCCCGATCTCTATACCTGGTTCCTGGCTCACAAGCGGCCGGCGACAGCGCCCGCCGCGAACTAGCGCGGGGCGCCTGGTCCTATTAGCAATCATCGGGTTGCGCGGCACTCGCCGCGCCGCCCGCGCTGCGAGAGATTCCTCAGAAGAGTGATGACGATGCTTCGATATGCTCCCGTGCTGGCCTCCCTGCTGCTTCTTGCTCCCCTCGCCGGGGCAGCGCCGCCTGTGCAAGATAGCCCCCTGATCAACCCCGACTTCAGGCTGGGGATGGATGCGCCAACGGGATGGGCGCTCCCAAAAACTCCCGATCCTCACACCAGGCTGGTGCGGGACACAGGGATGTACCGCTCCGCGCCCGCATCGCTCCGACTCGACGTTGCCGGTGGGGACGCGAGCGCCGTGGTCTCCACGGTTTTCACGATGGTTCCGGCCGGCAGCTTCGATCTGAACGGGTTCCTCCGCACTGCCGGCCCTGCCCGCCTGGTAAAGATGGACCTTCAGGTGTTCAACTCAGACTGGTCGAAGCAGCTTGGCTGGCTCACAAGCGAGGACAACCCGACGAACCGGCTGCGGCCAGCGGCGGATTGGAAGGAGTTCCGGCGGCGATTTGTTCTGCCGGACGGCGCTGCGCACCTGGTGCTCTACTTTACGCTGGAGGGCGCGGACGGTGCGAGACTCTGGCTCGATGACCTGAAGGTGGACGCGCCGCACCAGCCGGACTTCAACGCCGCCGTTGAGAGGGTCGCGCCGGCGCCCTCTGCCCCGGTTCAGGTGGTGGGCTCGGAGCCCTATCGGTGGGGCCACGTCGTAATGGGTGGCACGGAGTTCGCGACCGGCGTGGTGATCGATCCGAAGCACCCGGAGCGGCTCTTCACGCGCTGCGATACCGGCAGCTTCTATCAGCTCGACCGCAAGCGAAACGCCTGGGTCTCACTGATGGACAGCGTGCCCTGGCGCTGGAGTCAGCTCTTTCCGGTTGAGAGCTTCGCCGTCGACTCGAACAACCCGCTGGTCTTCTATGTTGATACTGGCGGCGGCCGGTGGGGCAATCTCTTCGACGTAGTCAAGACCGTTGATGGCGGCAGAACGTGGTTCCGGACGCACCTGACGCAGCCGGACGGCAAGCCAGTCTTCAGCGACACGGGGGGCAGCGACAAGCCGGCCGGCGAGCGCATCGTGTGCGACCCGAATGACTCGCGGCAAATCTGGTT
Organism: Chthonomonadales bacterium; assembly: GCA_038218705.1. Taxonomy (GTDB): domain Bacteria; phylum Armatimonadota; class Chthonomonadetes; order Chthonomonadales; family Chthonomonadaceae; genus JBBRJW01. The sequence continues at coordinate 4,564 of JBBRJW010000327.1, forward strand.
TGGCTCCCGGGGCGATGGGCTCTACCACTCCGCCGATGCCGCGGCGCACTGGACACGTGTTGCGAGCTTCCCAACGCGGGGCTCAGTGCGCGATG
>JBBRJW010000328.1:0-4658 GCA_038218705.1 Chthonomonadales bacterium
CCTTGGTGATCTGCTGGATGTTCTTGGCGACGCGAATGCGCTGGCGCACCTGTCGGATCGTTGCCATCGGTCTCCTTCGAAAGGGGCGCCCGCCTTCCTGGCGGGCGCGCATTGCTTGCGTGGCGATATTTTACCTTATCGGGGCCGCCAATCATGACAATAGTTGGTTCGCCGCCGAAGCCTGCGGAGACGCCGCAGCGCGTTGCAGGAAAGCAAGCAGGCTGCCGAGAACTGACGGGTGGAGACTTCACAAATTAGCTCCCCTGCGCGCGGCCCTGGACCGCTCCATTCCTTGAGCATCTGCACAGATAGAATCATTTCCCCTCAGAATTCCGCCTCCAGCAGGCGTATCAAGAGGCAAGCGAGGAGAACGCGGCTATGATCAGATCATTGGCGAAGCGTTTGATGACGACAATGCTTCGGCCCCTCTATCGGGATATACAGGACAAGGCGCGGCACGTTGACAAGGGTACACAGACGCTGTTGGTGTTGAAATACCGGGAGATGCTGCGGAATGGTGATGGCCTGCCCTCTTTCGAGGATGTGGGGTTTCGCAACTACTCGCAGTTCGACGAGGATGGCATCCTCCTCTACATCTTCGCGCTTATCGGTACCACGAACCGTGTATGCGTAGAGATGTGCGCGGGGATCGGCTCGGAGAATAACACGGCTAACCTTATCCTTCACCATGGATGGCATGGCCTGCTCTTCGATGGCAATCCCGATAATGTTGCGATCGGGAGCGACTTCTTCGTCAATCAACCCATGACGCAGTTCTTTCCGCCCAGGTTCGTTCACGCCTGGATCGATGCGGCCAATGTCAACGACTTGATCCGCAATCAGGGAGTCGAGGGCGAGATCGACCTCTTTTCTCTCGATATCGATGGGATGGATTACCACATCTGGAAAGCGATCGACTGTATCCGACCTCGTGTAGTGGTGCTGGAGTCTAACAATCACGGCTGGGGCCCGGAAGCCAGCTACACACTGCCTTACAAGCCCGACTTCGCGGCGGCGCCGGGAGAGTTCTTTGGCGCGACTCTGGAGGCATTCACCAGGCTGGGCCGGGAAAAAGGGTATCGGCTGGTGGGCTCCCACGCGTATGGATTCAATGTGTTTTACCTGCGCGACGACGTGGCTCCCGAACTGTTCCCGGCGGTGAGCGTGGAGAACTGTCTCAGCAAGAGGTTCCTGACGGGCCCACTGCGCCCCTACCCCACCGGTAGCACCGAGGGCCTGCTCGAGGTGTGACGAGCCGTCGAGTGGCCAGTGCCGCGGCTGGAGCAGAGGCATGGAAAAGCGCGCCTCCCTGGAGCGGGTGGGACCTGGAGTCCCGCACGCTTCAAGGAGGCGCGCATCACGTTCTGCAGCTACTCCGGCGCGACCGTACGTCGCCCTGCCGGAGCAGCCTGTTCGGCCGCCCGAGGAAGCCGAGCTCCAGGGGCTACTCCACGCCGCGAGGTAGCGAGAGCGGATCGACTCCGCGCAGCATCATTCCCTGTCCGCGCGACTCGTGGGTCTTCACTGTCGGCGGGTCCTCGGGATCGCGCATCTGCACCAGTACGGTGGTGCGCGCCTCGGGGCTCACATTGATACCCGAGCCATGGATGGTCAGGTAGCTGAAGAAGAGCGCATCACCAGCCTCGGCCTCGCACGGGACCGCACTCTCCAACGGATATTTGTCGAACGGAAGGTGCCAGCCACCTTCAGAGCTGTGCTCCAGTATGCCGAGCTTGTGGCTGCCGGGAACCACGCGAACGCACCCTTTTTCGATGGGCGCGTCGTCGAAGTGGATGATTGCCGCGATCATAGAGTGGTGGTCGTGCGGGAAGTAGGGCGCATCCTGGTGCATCGGGAAGGGCGAGCCCTTTTCGGGCGGCTTGATGAACATCTTGGTATGATGCAGCTGCACGTTCTCCGTGCCGATGATCTGGCCTGCGATGGCTGTGAATCGCTCGTTCACGAGCAGCCGGGTGAAGGCAGCGGAGTAGAACTGCACGTTATGGCAGTGGTGGATCTTTGTCTCCGCTCCGCCGGCCACGGCTCGCGCCGCGCCCCATGTGGCGTCGGTGTTCGTATGTGTTGCGAGCCTCGCTGCCAGATCGTGCGACTCGCGGCGGTACAGGTCCGCTTCGGCACGGCTCAGCAGGCCCTTAACGAGAACGTAACCGTTCTCGCGGTAGAAGGCTAGCTCCTCAGGTGTCAGCATGGCAGCTCCTTTGTCGCCTGGTATTGTTACGGAGAGGTTAGGCGGTAGTGTACCGCACCCGCCCTACGGTTTACCTCAAAGGTAAGACCGCCATCACTGGCCGTTGTCTCTACGCCCCCAAGTGCCTTACCGCTTGCGTCGAGGGCCGCGATCGTCGTCGCTTTCGAAAATCCGCGCAGCGTGATCGAGAACGCGTGGTCGCGCGGGAACGGGATCAACAGCCACGACCCGCCTGCCTCGCGGCGAAGGGTGAAGCTTTCACTGGTAACGGCCCCACCAAAGTCAACCGGGGAATGGGCGACATTGGTATGCGCTTCTCGCTCGGCCTTCCGTTTCGCGTCATCCGAGGCCGCCGCTGGCGCAGTGGCAAAGCGAAGGGTTGCGCCGCCGTCTGAAACATGGAGCGTTCCCAGAAGGATACGGCCTCCGCGCTCCGGGACGCCCTCGATCTGAAGGCGATCGCCCTCGGGCTGATAGAGGCCCGCCGCGACGGGATAGTCGCCATCCTTCAGGTCGGTCGGAAGAGTGGCGTCGACGACCGAGCCGCGCGCTACCTTGCCAACCGGCCATGTGTCCGCTGCCCCCGGCATCCCGGAGCCGGTCTGGAAAACGATTCCATCGTTGTTTGTCAGATCGGGGCCCACGACATGCACAAAGGGCTGATAGCCCTTGGGCACTGCTTCACGCAGGTCCCACGCATACGTGATCTGGAAGTGCCGCGGACCTGCCTGCCGAAATTCCGCGACCATTGGCCGCACGCGACGGGGAGCTGGTACGCCTACCACCGTTGAGCGCGCATTGTAGAAACGGTAGTTGGTAGATTGCACGAGGTCAACCACCTGCGACGATCCAGGCTCGGCAGTCGGGCGGACCACCGTGCCGGCAGCGAAACCATCGCGCTCGGCGAGCCAGCCGTACTGCGGCAGCGTGTAGAGCTCTTTACCCGCACCTACTTTCCAGGGCTCGGCTTTGCCATTGGCCCAGAGAGTGAGACCGTTCTCGTATCGGATCTGCACGCGCAGGAGATCTGCGCCCGCCGCAATCGCCTCGCTCGCATCGAGCAGACGGCCGTTCCAGAAGTACTGGATGGAGCTCACGCGCGCGGTGGCGTAGAGCGCGGCGACGGGCTGAACCAGGTTGTGCTCCTGCCAGATAAAGGGGAGGGATCGCACCAGTGGGGAGGCGATGAATCCGGCGTGGCCGTACGCGACCTCCTGAAGGCGATACTGGTCGAGAGTCTTCATGCTCGGGATTCGTGACTGCCAGAGTCCCTCGTAGCCGTTCGGGAGCCAGCGCTCGAGGTAGCCGACGCCATGGTTGAACTGGAGCGGGTGGATTTTCATCAGGTCGAAGTCTACGAAGAGGGGAGCGCTTTCGCCTGTATTAGAGGGTATTCCAGTGCCAAACTGCGCCTCTACCCCGTCGAGGAGACCGGACCAGTACCAGTGGTTCGCGCCCTCGCCCGTAACGGGGCCATTGTGGACCGAGCGGAAGAGCGTCCAGAGGTCGCGGTGCGCCTTCCAGGTGGCACTGAATTCCCCCGCCTCCGGCTTGCCCGCCCGGAAGTCGACGTGGAACCAGGGCGGAACCGCCGAGTGGACATCGAGGTAGGAGGCATTCGTGCCGAAGCGAGCATGCACATCAGGGGTGAACTTACGGGCATACTTTAGAATTGCATCGGGAGCGACCGCGTAGGACTGGATCAGGTTCTTCCACGCCGGGACCAGGTTGCCGGCCGAGTCCCGGGGCACATCTGCCTCATTATAGCTCGCTGCATTCGGGTAGAAGTCGACGTAATTTTCGTGCAGAGCGATTCGCTCCCCCAGATCGCGGGCAGCGGTAACCCATGTCTTCATTCCGGAGTCGCCGCCGAGCTCGCCCATTGCAGGCAATACGTCTGGCAGCTTGTTGTCGTAGCCGCCGTTCTGCCATACATGCGCGATCGTGTAGAGCCGATTGATTCCGTAGCTATTGAGCTCGCGCAGGAATGCGGCGTTCTCCTCGTACCGGCTGCCCCATACATCCAGCACAATCAGGTCGCCCATTACGCCACGGTAGGGCGAAGCCGGGTTGGGCGGAGTGGGGAGCGTGAAGCGAACATCGGGCGCCACGGCAAACCAGACGGCTTCGCGCATCGGGTTCCGGCGGCCGTCGGTAAGAGGCAAGTAGTGTGCGGAACCGCCATCCTGGTCGCTTGCCGAGGAAGCAGTGAAGTCTGGAATGACATTCGTGAACAGGCCCAGCTCTGGCAGATAGTTCACCTGACCATAGTAGGGCACCGCGACCGGCCTGCGAAACGCTACCGGCCCGACGTCACCGAAGTGCACGCTCGCAATATAGGGATCGTCGGACTGGAGGGTGGCGCGCACGGCGTACCCAACGGGATTGGATAGCTGAACCTTGACGCGGATCGTTCGGGAGCCGATCTGGTAGCGGATGGTCCGCTCCA
>JBBRJW010000329.1:0-4629 GCA_038218705.1 Chthonomonadales bacterium
GCAGTTTGCTGCCTCTGTGCTCATTCATGTGCTCCTCTGGTGAGTTCGACGGTCGGATATAGACCGCTCGACTCTGGAGCGTACGAAACGCATGCGGCAAAGATTCCCGCTCGGCCAAGAGTTTAGATGCGTTCGCCCTGCTGATATATAAAACTTACATAGCGCGGCTCTAGGTCACCGCCGTCGACTCGCTGAAGCCGCACTCTCATCCGGCGCCCCGAAAACGGTTTCGCAGTCTGATAGATCTCGTCAAGAAGCTCGAAAAAGCCCTGCCCTTCTACCTCTGGGAGCGCCTCCCGAACGGTCTTCCCAACCACTTCACGATGTCCAACGAGATCGAAGAAGAGTGGGTTTGCCATCTCGAATCGGTGTTCTGGGCCTCTTACTACTGCAGTAAACGCGGGAGCCTGCTCGAACAGGGATGTCAGCCGTGATCGATGCAGGGTTAGTTCCTCAAGCAGACGATCTTTCTCCTGCTCGGCCCGCTTCTCCGCCGTGACATTTTCTGTAAGAACGATGACGTGCCGCGCGACGCCAGCGGGGTCTCGCAGGGCGGCAAGACTCTCGCGGACCCAGATCGCCTCTCCGGAGCCACCGACGTACTGCTTTTCGCGAAGGGGCTGGACCAACTCGCCCGCGAAAAGCGCAGCCAGCCGCGCGTGTGTTCCGGCGCGATCCTGCGGCGCGGTTACCTCGGCCAGAGTCGTCGCGGCAAGCTCCTCCTCAGCGCGACCGAGAATGCCCTGGAGGGCGCGATTCGTACGCTCGAAACGACCATTACGATCGACGAGCGCGATACCGATAGGGGCATAATCGAAAACCGCGCGCGTCTGCTCTTCGCTTCGATAGAGAGTGCTCGCCGCACTGTGGCGCAGGCGGGACCTCTCGATGTGAGCTCTCACCCGGGCTTGAAGCTCCCTGCCGCTGAAAGGCTTGGCCACATAGTCGTCGGCGAGCGTCTCGATGCCCTCGAGCCTTGCCTCATCGCCAGCGCGTGCGCTCAGGAGAATTACCGGAATCCCGCGGGTTTCATCATAGTCGCGCAGCCGGTTTACGAGCTCAAAGCCATCCATGATGGACATCATAACGTCGGAAATGATAAGGTCGGGCCGCTGCTCCCGCGCGATTACAAGCGCGGTACGGCCCTCAGCAGCCACGGAGACCCGGTATGCGTCAGAGAGCAGGTTTGCTACATACTCGCGCATATCGGCGTTGTCATCGACTATGAGCACATGACCCCGGGCCTCCGAGGCATCACTGTATGGGCGCGGTTCGTGAACACCCGGGGGCACACTCGGTCCAGGAAGCCACTGGAGCGCTTCGGCAAGATAAGCCGACGATGCCCGCGAACCATTGCCGCTCTCAGCCGCTGCCCCGGGGGGAGCGGGCTCAAGCGGCACGCGAATCGTGAAAGTGCTTCCCGTTCCGGGCTCGCTTTCCACCTTCGCCTTGCCGCCGAGAAGCTCCGCCAGCTCACGCACGAGCGCAAGGCCGATACCGGTGCCCTCGTGCGTCCTCGCATGCACTCCCTCCACCCGCTGAAAGCGCTCAAAGACATGAGCGAGCTGATCAGGGGCAATTCCGATCCCGGTGTCGCGAACGGTGAGCACTGCTGAGTCCTCGTATTGCCGAAGTTGAACGGCCACCTCTCCCCGCTCGGTGAACTTGAGCGCGTTGGAGACCAGGTTCAGCACGATCTTCTCCCACATCCCGCGATCCATTAACACGGGCCCGGCAAGAGGCTCGCATTCCACTGCAAAGAGAATGCCGGCACGGTCGAGCGCAGACCTGAAGTTGTTGGCCAGCTCCACGGTGAGGAGCGCTAGATCGAGTGGCTCCCGCTCTGGCTTTAACCGCCCCGCTTCGATCCGTGAGAAGTCGAGGACCGTGTTAACGAGCTTCAGCAGCCTGAGGCCATTCCGGTGGGCCATCTCGAGGGCTGCCCGGTCTACCGCCACGCTTGTGTCGGACGCGCTCTGTAAGGCAGCCTCCAACTGACCCAGGATCAGCGTAAGCGGGGTGCGAAGCTCATGGCTCGCGTTGCTGAAGAATCGGCTGTTGGCAAGGTCCAACTCGGCGAGCTCAGTAATCATCCGGCGCTCGTCCTCGCGTGCGCGAGCACTGGCGAGGTTGGCGCTGATCTGCCCGGTCAGCAGGTTGAGGAATCCGCGATACGAGTCGTCAAGCACCCGCATCGGGCTCAGGGCACCGAGGACCAATCCCGCAAGTCGGGTGCTTCCCGGCAAGCAGATGGGCGAACAAAAAATAGCGCGGGGAGAGCGCTCCCACGCTCCAAACGGAAGAGGCCCCATGTCAGGGGTGACTTCGAGCGTTGTGAATTCAAGGCTCGCGAAAGCCCGCGACACCAGGCCTTCTACGCCGCCAGAGCGTGGCTCCCGGATCTGTATGCGGTTCGGCACAAGCCTGCTGCCCGGCTCGATCCCTGAGGCGCCCGCAAGGTGGAAGCATCCATCGCTCGCATCCAGGAGGTAGATGCTTACAAAAGGAACGTCTTTAGGGTTTCGGGCAAGTGCGGAGATGGTCACTTCGCATGCCTGATTTACGGAAGCCACCGTTGACTGCGCTGCGAGATCTCGCAGAGTTCGGAGACGGCGCTCACCAATTACCTTCTCAGTCGTCTCCTGGACCGGTGTGAAGATACCCCCGACGCCGCCGCTCTCGTCGCGAATAGCGCTATACGAGAACGTGAAGTAGCACTCTTCAGAGTAGCCCTTTCGCACCAATGGGAGGTAAAGGTCGTCAGCGCGAAGCGGAAGGCCCTGCTCGATAACCTCCTGAAGCATCGGCCCGATGATCGACCAGATCTCCGGCCAGCACTGCTTCCCCGCCATACCAAGTGCATTCGGATGCTTCTCGCCGAGAATCAGCCCGTAAGCGTCGTTATAGAGCATAACGAGCTCAGACCCCCACCAGACAAGCAGGGCAAAAGCGGAGTTCAGACAGATCGAGACAGATGTCCTCAGACTCTGCGGCCAGCCCTCAATGGGACCGAGGGGAGTGGAGGCCCAGTCGTGAGAACGCATCAGCTCGCCCATCTGGCCGCCGCCCTTCAGGCAGTCATCTGCTCCGATGTTTGGCGACTTTTCTCGGTCCAGGCCCATAGTGGCAGCAATCCTTTCCAGCTCGTGACTCCATCACACTGCTACGGACCAGACACTTCGGAGTCCGCACTGAACAGCTCAATCAAGGTCGGCGGGAGGCCGGATCCCACGGGCCCAGGAGTTACGCGCTATAATAGAGATACAATGCTCAGCACTAACTCTCCAGCGCTCGTCCTGGCTCCCATGGACGGGATAACGGATGCTCCGATGCGCGCTCTCCAGGGCGAATCGAGCCCATTCTCGTTCGCGGTGTCGGAGTTTCTCCGCGTCAGCAGCGAACCGCTCCCATCTCGCTCGTTCCTGCGCCACGTCCCGGAGCTCGCCAACGGGGCGCGGACTCCCTCGGGACTCCCTGTTCAGGTTCAGATCCTGGGGGGAGATCCGGGCCGGATGGCGCGATCTGCTCAAGTCGCGTGCGAAAGCGGCGCGTCCGCCATCGACATCAACTTCGGGTGCCCTGCGCCCACGGTGAATCGGCACGACGGGGGCGCAAGTCTGCTCCGCCACCCCGATCGAATCGAAGCCATTGTCGACGCCATCCGACGGGCTCTGCCAGCGGAGATTCCTGTCTCAGCGAAGCTCCGCCTCGGCTGGGATGATATCGACCCGATCTTTGAGAATGCGAAGCGCGCAGCAGGCGCGGGCGCAGCGTGGATTACCATTCACGCGCGAACGCGCACGCAGGGCTATGCGCCCCCTACCTACTGGCCGCAGGTCGGTCGGGTTCGCGAGCACGTTCACTGCCCCGTCGTAGCCAATGGCGATATCTGGTCGCTCGCCGACTTCCGGCGCTGCCGCGAGGAGACCGGCTGCCTCCACTATATGCTCGGGCGCGGGGCTCTCGCGAACCCCGGACTTGCCAGGGAAGTGGCGCTCGAGCTCGGCCTACCTGCACCGCCTGCCCGGCCTGAGACCTGGCTGGAGCGGTTCGAGAAGCTGCTCTACTGGACCGAGTACTACGAGGGCCGAATCGCTCCCCAGGCGGTAATGCGCCTTAAGCAGTGGCTCAATCTCGCGGGTCGCTTCGGCGACTTTCCCTACTTTGACCAGTTGAAGCGGATGCCAACTACGGTTGCGCTCCTGGAGGCGCTGGCTCTCCTCTCCGACGAAGCGTCAGGCGATCGGACCACATCCCCACTCGCGCACGTTGTCCGGGAGCGCCCGGTCAGCGTGGTCACCTGCGCCTGAGCCGCCTGCGATCAGGTCAACCGGCACCCATCCACGAACGCTATTCACCATCCAGGCGGATTTCGCCTCTTGAACGTCGTCCAGCAGGATAGCCCGCTCTGCAACGAGGCCGCGCTCCACCAACTGGGCCCGGAGGGTCCCCGGCAAGAGCCCGCAGTCGAGCGGAGGTGTCACCAGCCGACCTTCCAACTCAACGACGAGGTTACCGAGCGTCAGCTCGGTAACCTCGCCCTCCTCGTTAACCATTAGCACGTCGAAACAGTCTGACGCGTCAGCACGCAGGGAGGCATAGAGGGAGCGATCTGCTCGCTTATGGAAG
>JBBRJW010000330.1:0-4627 GCA_038218705.1 Chthonomonadales bacterium
CTTAACGGGCTTACCCATGCCTGGAAGGTTGTCGAAAGCGCCCTCTTCAATCGCCTCCTGGATCTTCCCTTCGGCGATGCGCGCAATGATATCTGAAAGCTTCACCCCGCGCCTCTCCCCTTTCATCTCTCCTTGCGTCACTCCTCCAGAGGCACATCTTCTCCAAGCGCGGTTACGATCCGCCCACCCGCCCCCGCCAGCAGCGCTTCCGCTTCCTGCCGGCCAATCCCGAGGCGCGCCATCACAATTGCCGGCCTCGCCTCTCCATTCGTCTCGACGAGCAGGGCTTCGGCATTCGGGCGATCCACCTCTCCCGCCGCCATCACGATCCTGGCGGCGCGGTCACGGAGCTTAGCATTGGTTGCCCTTACGTCGACCATAAGGTTACCATACACCTTGCCGAGCCGCACCATGGTGGCGGTGGTGAGCAGGTTTAGAACCAGCTTCTGCGCCGTGCCAGCGAGCAGGCGCGTGGAGCCGGTGAGCGGCTCCGGCCCCGTTACGGCTGCCAGCGTGAGCTCGGCATGCGCTCCGATCTGCGGCGAGCTCACATTGGCGAGCGCGATTGTATACGCCCCGGCGGTCCGCGCTTCATCCAGCGCGCCTACCACATAGGGGGTCCTGCCGCTTGCGGCAATTCCCACCACCACGTCGCAGGGAGTACATCCACGGGCGCGCAGGTCTGCCGCGCCATGCTCCGGACTGTCCTCGGCTCCCTCGATGGCGCTGGTGAGCGCGGCCGATCCCCCTGCAATGATTCCAAGCACGAGCTCTGGCGGCACGCCAAATGTTGGCGGGCACTCGCTTGCATCGAGCACTCCCAGCCGGCCGCTGGTGCCCGCGCCCACGTAGGTGAGTCGGCCGCCGGCAGTCAGGCACGCCTCTATCCGCTCTACCGCCTGGCCGATCTCGGGCAGAATCCGCTCCACTGCATCCAGCGCGGAGTAGCTCTCGTGGTGAAGCAGCGCCACCAACTGGCCGGGCGGCAGCCGATCCATCCTCTGTGTACGCGGATTTATCCCTTCGGTCTCCAGCGAATCGAGCGAGCGTGAGCCCATTCAAACCTCCTGCCGCCCCAAAGTGAAAAAACCGCGCGGCCCGGAGACCGGCGGGGCCTCAGGCCCACGATCCGCTAGCCTACGCGGCGCTTATGCCGATGCCCCCGTCTGCCATGCTTCACGTTCCCGGACGCCACCGCTACTGGCAGCTGGAACCCGCTATGCGCACGAAGCACATGCGTAACGTATGCGGGGTCCCCGGAGCGACGGCCCACACCGCCGCGGTCGGGATCGAGCTGCCACCCCTCCGCGCGCACGCCGAGCTGCTCGAAGTCCGGCTTCAACACGAAGGCATACTCCTGGCCCCCATTGTAGCGCCGAATGGTATCGCGCTCCTCCTGGCTGAGGCGAAGGTGGTCGGAGTCGATCTCGCCGGCAAGCACCCCCGATCCGGGCTGCCGGGAGAGCGGGGTGGGATCAGGCAGCTGCAGAGGGTCGGCTCCCAACAGGATGCGAAGGCAGCTCACAGCCGAGAGCAGAGCCACATCCTGGTCGACGCGCACGGCGGTCGTCCGGTGAAAGCCGGCCCCAGAGCGGGAGACGAGAACGGCAGTGCGCTGCTTGGCTGCGAGAATCGCGAGACCCCGCTTCACATTGGCGCGCCAGTCCCACACTTCGTCGGCCGAGGCGATCGCCCCGGACGCCGCGTTGATCTGCATCAGCCCGATGTCTCCGGTACGGGAAGAGACCGGCAGGCCGGTATCAGGCATGAAGTGGCGCAGTCCACTCTCAGCCATACCGATTTCCGAGGCGAGGAGCCCCATACGGTTTGGCGGAAATGCGCGGAGTACCTGGGCGCGCGTCGGGTTCTCGCCAATGATCCGGGCCTGAGCCATCCCGAATACCGGTCGGCCGAGGCAGTCGGCGCGAGCGTAAACAGTCAGCTTGCCGCCCCGAATCTCTCTGCCGAAGTCTACGGCGAACGGGCTCGGCCGGTTGAAAGCGCGGTCACCGATGCTGTGCCGGGTCGGATACGGCGGCTCGCTATAGTCGACGCTCACCCGCCACGTGAAGGCGGAGGGCTTCGGTAGGCCTTCCGGCCAGTTCACAACGTCGGCCTTCGCCACCACGTCGTTCGGCATCGTGGGCGCGCCACTGCGCGCGTCAATCAGAATCTTGAAGAGCGGCCGGGGCAGCGTCACCCGCACGGCTGGAATCGGGCCCATAGGGCCCGGAACGGCCGGCCCAATGGGCGTGGGAGACTGGGCAGCGCGCGCACGCCCGCCCCAGAGTACCGCCGCAAACCACGCGATCCGGCAGAAACGAACAGTCACAGATGAACACATAGGATACAGCCTCTGCAGTGCGGCGGGGCACTGTTCACGGTCACAGGTCAACCGGCGATTTATCGCCTTTCAGCAGGCGTTCGATGTACTTTCCCAGCAGATCGCATTCCAGATTGACAGCTTCACCCACCCCCCGCAGTCCGAGGGTAGTGATTTCGCGCGTATGTGGTATGGTCCAGATCGTAAACCCGTCTGGCAGCACAGACGCAACCGTCATGCTGCAGCCATCCACGGCGATCGATCCCTTTTCGATGAAATAGCGCATCAGCGCCGGCGGGGCGCTTATCTCCATCACGACAGCGTTATCCTCAGTCTGCAGGGCACGAACGATGCCAACGCCATCGATATGCCCCTGAACAAAATGGCCCCCGAGGCGCGCTCCCACCGCGAGCGGCCGCTCCAGGTTTACGCGATCGCCCGGCGTCAACGAGCCCAGGTTGGTGCGCGCCAGCGTCTCGGGGATTGCGTCGAAGCTCAACTCGTCGCCCTCGTGCGCCACGACGGTAAGGCAGCAGCCATTGATCGCGACGCTTTCGCCCAGCGTAATACCGCGGGGCACATTCGGAGAGCTTACGGTGAGACGCACGGAGCGCTCGCCATGCACGCTCGTGACAACACTGCCCATCTCTTCTACCAGACCCGTAAACATAATGTTCCTCTTCCATCCAAAAACGCTGCTTATCATTATACTCCACCGCTTCGCCTCATACCCCGGGAATTGCCCAGGGCGAGCGCAGCAAGACTTTGAGAACGCGGCCGAGATCGGCGTTGTCCGGGCCATTGTCTGGCCGTTATCCCGCGCTTAGCGCCAGTATCTCGACGTAGTAGATTGAGCACGATGTGGCGCGCAACCGCCGGTTTCTGGGGTGCAAGCTCCCCTAGCCTCCTTTCCCGGCAAAGTCTTCCGTCCCATTAGCGCGCCAGGCTGCTCGCGCATTGTTTCCCCTCCCCCGGCCCCATAGGCGCTAGGTTAGGGCACACTTCGCGGTTTTCGCCGTCTTTCCATCATGAAACACCAATCCGTGTGTGAAGCCAATTGGAAGACCCTTCAGTCGCGATTCAGCGTTGACCTGGAGCAGACGGCCCGCGAGCAGAGAGCTCTTGTGCGCCGACGCAACATCGCCGACGCAGCTTCCCTTTTGCGCCTGTGCTTGATGTACGGCTTCTGCAGCTTCTCCTTGGAGGAAACCTGTGCGCTTGCTGCGAGTGCAGGGGTAGCCGATCTGTGTGACGTCTCGCTCTTGGAGCGGTTGCTTAAGTGTGAGGACTGGCTCAAAGTCCTGCTTACTGATCTGCTCAGCGGGCGCTCCAAGGCCCTCCTCGCAGAGCCGGTCGCTCGCAAGCGCGTCTGCCTCGTCGATGCCACCGTCATCACCATCCCTGGCAGTACCGGCGTAGACTGGCGGGTGCATCTGAGCTTGGACCTTTTGCGTCAATGCATCGATCACGTTGAGATTACCGACTGCCACGGCGGGGAGAGCTTAACCCGCTTTGAAGGCGGAGGTGACAGGCTCTATGTCGGTGACCGCGCATATGGCACTCGGAGGGGCATCCAAGCGACAACAGAGGGTGGCAGCGACGTCTTGGTGCGCATAACCTGGCAGAACCTTCCGCTTATGGATGCACAAGGTAATCCCTTGGCTCCGCTTGAGATCTCCCATCATCTAAAGCCCGGCCAGATCCTCGACGTGCAGGCTCACACCGTGGCCACCGAGCAGACATCCTCCGTCCCTGGTCGGCTCATTGTCCTGCGCAAAAGCGTGGAAGAGACCGAGAAGACAGTCCTGCGCGCCAGGAAGGAGCGCAAGAACGGGCGAGTTCCCACGGCGGACACCATAAAGGCTTGTGGCTACATCTTCTTGTTCACCACCCTCAAAGAATCGGAGTTCACCGCGGAGGAGGTGACGGAGATCTATCGACTACGCTGGCAGATCGAGATGGCCTTTAAGCGTATGAAGCAGGTGCTCCGCATAGGCGATCTGAAGGCGAAGAGCCCGCAATTATGCCGTGTCGCGCTGCTCTCGAACCTCATTGGCATCCTGCTCTCCGAAGACTTTGTGCAAGACTTCAGAGCTTTTTCCCCCTGGGCGAGCGAAAGACCAACCGCCATTTAACCTATACCGGACGCTCCAACTCATAGCAGCCCTGATCGAACAGGCTATCGTTCCGCTGTTGACGAGGCTGAAGGTGACCAAAAGAAAGCCACCACCCAGGCAACTGTGCGAAGGCCGTCGGAGCCGGGAGATGCAACGTGACAAAGCTGCGAAACTGGGGATAACTACA
>JBBRJW010000331.1:0-4625 GCA_038218705.1 Chthonomonadales bacterium
CGACGAGAAGAACGAGCTCTGGCGGATTGCGCCGGACGGGACGCACACCGTAATCGTCAAAGACTTTGAGGGCAAGCTGCTGAACGGTCCAAACGACCTCTGGATTCGGCCAGACGGCGGAATATACCTTTCAGACCCGTACTATCAGCGCCCATACTGGCACCGAGGCCCGATGGAGCAGTCCAACCAGGGCGTACTCTACCTTGCACCAGGAGCCAGCAAGCTGCAGCGTGTGGCGGCCGACCTGAAGCAGGCAAACGGAATCATCGGCACGCCTGATGGAACGACGCTGTACGTTGCCGATATTGGCGCTAGCAAGACATTCGCCTACACGATAGCGAAGGATGGCTCCCTTACGAATAAACGGCCCTTCTGCGATCTCGGCTCCGATGGTATGACCATCGATACCGGCGGCAACGTCTATCTCACCGGCAAGGGCGTCACCGTGTTCAATCGAATGGGAAAACAGGTCGCCCACATCGACATCAACGATCCGTGGACCGGAAATGTCTGCTTTGGTGGGGTAGACCGGCACACACTGTTTATCACCGCGAGCACGAGGCTCTACAGCATTAAGATGGTCACCATGGGGGCCGGCAGCCAGTAGGCACGGCTTCGCTTACCCGATTGAAAGAGAGCGTCTGGTGGCCCCGGGCGCTCTTTTGTCGTGAGTCTTTCTCCTTAGTCGGTCAACACGCCGATTATTACCTGGATACGCCGGCGCGGACGAACGTCCGCCTGCCAAGCAATGAAGGGGAGAGCATAACTCGGCGGACTGACTCTATTTGTAGGCTCGTGGGACTGCTGCTATTGCTTCTCCGCGCGCCCCAGGCAGGGGGCGCTCAGGTCCACAGCAGGCTCTCATCGGGCGCTCCGACACTGATCGAAGTGCTGAAGCTGGCTCCATGCGTGGATGTGTCCCAGCAGAACCGATCCGTGGTCATCGTCTCCATTCGCGGGTTCGATCAGCAGTTCTCGAACATGCTGCTCATCATCGTAGATGGCAGGCCCGTCTTCCACCTAGCTTACGGCGGCATGTTCTGAGACGAGCTTCCCCTGCCAGTCTTTAAGATCAAGCGGGTCGAGATCGTGCGCCATTCGATTCGTGGATGGCGCACCTCTCTCGATCTTCGGCTAGCTACTTAACGCCGAGCCGTTCGCCATTCTGGATGTGCGAATCGGGTACCGGTTCGGTACCGTGTCTCTCTATCACGAACCTGACCTTTGCGGGAAGGTTTTGAGACGAGCGTGATCTACCCGATGCGGTTACGCCACTCTTTCCGATAGTGAGGCCGCAGGAGGGCGTCGGCCTCCGGGCAGCCGATGGCACGGAGCGCAGGCCCGTCCCAAGTGAGCTTTTGTCCCAGCCGGTACGCGACATTTCCGAGCAGCACGGCCTCGGACAGCCGGCCCGAGTAGTCGAAGTTGCAGGTGGTCTCGCCGCCATGCTTGCAGGCCTCGTACCACTCCCGGTGGTGGCCGATAGAGTTCGGAATTGTCGGCGCGGGCGCTTGAAAGCCCGTGAAGTCCTTCTCCGGGAGAAGCGCATAGCGGTCGTAATCGGCGAGGAGCATGCCCTTGCTGCCTACGAAGAGCGTTCCATTGCCCCAGGCGGGCAGCTTCCCCTCGGCAAAGTATCTCGGGCGGCGGTCGCCGTTGTACCATGTGAGGGCCACGGCCGACCGGGTCCCTTTCGACGGATACTGGTATTTGACGATCAGCCAATCCGGGGCGCACTCCGGGCTTACGGGCGGTCCCTCGGCCTCCACCGTCGACGGTGATTCGAGTTCGAGTGCCCACGTGGGCAGGTCCATGTGATGGCAGGCCATATCCGCGAGCGCCCCGCCTCCGAAGTCCCACCAGCCTCGCCACGAGGCCGGAACGTACGAGGGATGGTACGGGCGCCGCGGCGCGGTCCCAAGCCAGAGCTCCCAATCAAGGTAAATCGGTTCCGCGGGAGTCTCGGCGGGTCTGCCTGTGCCGGTCCAGACGGAGCCGACCCAGCAGTGAACCTCGCTCACATCCCCGATTGCGCCGCTCCGCACGATTTCAACCACGCGCCGGTAGTTGTTGGAAGCGTGAATCTGAGTGCCCATCTGCGTGACGCGCTTATGTCGCCGCGCCATTTCAGCCACGGCCCGCGCCTCGGCCACCGTGTGCGTGAGCGGCTTCTCGCAATAGACATGGCGGCCGCTCTCGAGTGCGAGGAGCGCTGCAGGAGCATGCGTGTGGTCTGGCGTCCCAATCACCACCGCGTCGATATTTTTCTGCTCGAGCATCTTTCGGTAGTCGGTGTAAGTGCGCGCGCCCGGAAGGTCCTTCGCCACTTCGTCCAGGTAGTCATTGTTCACGTCGCAGACGGCAACGATGTTCTGGCTTCGAACATTGTCGAGGTCGTAGCGGCCCTGGTTTGCAACCCCAATCACGGCGATGTTGAGCTTGTCGTCTGTCAACTTCGTCTCCTGTGCGTATGCGGCCGCTGCCGCGAAAGCAACGGTTGCCTCCGCAGCGATCTTCAGGAACCCTCGCCTGGTGCTTTCGCTCTGCATGGAACTCTCCTCCTGCCCGGCACACTGTTGTGACGCCAGTTCTTCGCGAACAGACGAACCTCCTTGTTTCGCGCGCGCCGTCGCAGGATTCCGCGCACAGTTGATCGAAGACTCACCCTCACGAGGGACTGCAAATGGGCGATCCGATCGATCGCACGTTGTCTGAGAAGGGAGTGGATGTTGAACAGCCGGATGCCACAGAAGCTGGGCCAGGCCTGGAGCGTGCAGAACCGGTCGCTCCTATCGGCCTGTATTGTCGCGCTGTTGGCCCTGTACATTCCCTGCGCCGCAGATCGCGCGCCAGCAATACGCGTGGACTATGTGGACCCAGCCACAATCCAGAGCGCTGGCACAGCGCCAGGGGTGATTTTCTCAGATTCATTCGACCACCGTGCGCCCGACGGGCGATACCTCGAGTACGACGATGCGCACCAGAGCTTTGTCTGGGCGTCTGGAGAGGGACTGGGCGGCGGCGGTGCGATGCGGTGTACGTTCCAGAAGGGGCAGGTGAGCGCGGGAAACCTGAAGCTGATCTTTGGACGAAATCCCTTTCACCGGGGCCCGAACCAGCAGACAACCTATCGGGACATCTACTGGCGCATCTACGCGAAACACCAGTCGGGCTGGAATGGCAATCCCGCGAAGTTCGTGCGGGCAACCTGTCTTGCAGGAACGGACTGGAGCCAGGGCTTTATTGCGCATGTTTGGGGCGGTAACGGCGAGGGCCTCTGTATCGATCCCGCGACTGGAATTCGGGAGAATCGCAAGGTAACCGAGCGGTACAACGATTTCGACCGTCTTCACTGGCTCGGCTACCGTCAGGGCGTAACACCCATCTTCAGCACGGCGGAGTCTGGCAGGTGGGTCTGCGTCGAGTGTCGCGTGCGCCTGAATACGCCCGGCAAGAGCGATGGAGAGTTCACTCTCTGGGTGGACGGGACGCAGGAGGCGAGCCGGACCGATCTAGACTGGCAGGGCACCTGGACGGATTACGCTATCGACGCGGTCTTTATTGATAACTACTGGAATGCCGGATCGCCCGTTAAGCAGTCCCGCTGGTTCGACAACTTCGTAGTCGCCGACCGGCCGATTGGGCCGATCGAGGCTTCCGTTCGGCCCACAGTCGTTCGCACCGATGTCCCGCTGACAGGGCCGTGGGAGGTGGAGGTCGACACAATGTCCGGGGCGCGCGTCTGGCGCTCCCGCGAGGCAGCGGCCCGGACTCGATCGCTCGTAGTGGCGGCCGAAACCGGAGTCTTCGCACCGGGGGTAACACGATTGCAGGCGGGAGCCGACTTTCAGCTCCGCGTGCGCCAGCAGGAGGGCGGAGTTTGGAGCGCCTGGAGTGCGCCACATGCTCCTTTCCGAGTGCAGAAGGAGATTCCGCGGTGACGAGGGCTGGACTATTCAGCTTAATTGCGGGCACGGTGCTCGCACTGGCCGGCTGGTTCAGCCTTCGGCAAGCGTTAGCATTCGGCGAATACCCGGCGGAGACCACCTGGAGCGCCGTCAATAGCGGTTCGGTGACGCGCGGCTGGGTTCGGATTATGGGCGGGAGGATCAGCCTGCCGTCAGCCATTGTGGAGACGCAGAGCAATCTGCCGACTCGCGCATGGGCGCCGGTGACAAACGCATTCGCTCCGGGTGACAAGACGACGAATCTCTACGTCGTGATGGATGACAACGCTACGAAGCGACTGCTAGGCGACATGGATGAGCAGGAGAAATACCACCATGAGAACCTGCGCAGCTGGGCGTCGGCTCACCAGAGTGAGCTCTACCAGAATCGGCCGGTCGTCGGCCTCCTCCACCCACGGGCAGGAGCCCCTGCTGATGTAGCGTCAAGGCTTGCCGAGGATGGCCACGATGCGGACCAGATTCTCGTGCTGGACGAGGGCTGGGCGCCGAGCCCGCGCCTTGCGAATGCCGAGATGAGCCTGGGCCTTGTAGCCGCAATTGCGGGAGCCGGAATGCTTCTGGCGAGTCTTCGGCCGCGGCCCGCGCGCGGATAGCCAGGGAACGCGCGGGAAGTGCGGCTCACTACCGCGCGTACGGCGCGCAGAGCGGATCGCCGAT
>JBBRJW010000332.1:0-4621 GCA_038218705.1 Chthonomonadales bacterium
TTCACCTCAATCAGTCGGAATGTTTCGGCGTCGAGCAAAACGATAGCGTCTGGCGCGAAATCCGCCACGGTGCGCAGGTTCCAGCCTGGCGCTCCATCGATCCGTCCGGTGCCCTCCGACATTCGTCCCCCTTCTCCGACCATCGAATTCGCAAGCTCGGGAACATCCCTGCCTACTGGTCCGTCAACGATTGCAGTTTGAGTTCATTATCCAGGAAAGGTAACTTTATGCTCCAACGAAAACGGCTGGCTCGCCCGGCCTCGCTCGGGCTTGTTGCATGCCTGCTTGCCCCAGCACTGATCGGCTGTGGATCTAACAAACCCGATGGAGCGAGCATGCCGCCGGTGGACGACACTCGAGGCGGAAATACCTCGGCCGCAGGCATGCAGTCCGGCGGCGGTACACAGGCGAGCAGCGGCATGTCGACCAAGGAGAAGGTTGTTCTTCTGGCTGGCGCGGCCGCTCTCTACTACATGTACAAGCATCACAAAGACGCCCAGGGCAAAGAGGTCCAATACTACCAATCGAAGAACGGGCGCATCTACTACCGGGACGCGAACAAGCAGGCACACTGGGTTACTCCGCCAACACAGCCGATTCAGGTCCCCGCAGCCGATGCGCAGGACGCGATCCAGTACCGCGGGTACAACAACAACAACAGTGGGGCGGACTTCGGCGGAGCTTATACTCAGTAAAGCATAACCAGGCCGACCCGCGCTCTCATACACGCTCGGGGACCACAAGGGGGATCAATTATGGCGCTCGATTTTCTGCTTCAGCAGGTAAAGGATGCAGTAGTTCATCATACGAATCAGCAGGGAACTGGATTCCAGCCGGACGGCCTGCTGAGTCATATTGAAGGTCTCTTCGGCAGCCATCAGAAGCAGTACGGTTCAGGCCCTGTCTCGAACCAGTATGGAAATGTGCGGCCCGCTAGCGAAGACCCGAATGGTGATCCCGGTAATCAGCGGTCGCAATTCCGGAACGTTCGCCCCGCAAGCGAGGATCCCCTTGGCGACCCTGCGGGCTAGAGTGAGGGCCAGGCGCTGACCGGGCCTCGAGATCACTGCATCTACCTAAATTGCGGACGGAAAGCCATCTATGTGCTTTCCGCCCGCATGATTCTACCAGTCGGTCATCGGCGTGTTCGCCTTCCCCTAAATGTCAATACCGGGGATCGGGAACTGCCCACTTGAGCATAGTTCGTGCACCTCTCCGCGGACCGCATCCAGAACGGCCGGATCGAAGATGTAGTGCTTCCCGTCCCGACTGCACGAGGCCGCCACCCGATCCATCCAGTCTGCGATCATCTCCATCTCCGGCTCGCGGAATCCACGGGTAGTAACTGCCGGAGTACCGATGCGCAGCCCGCTCGGCGAGAACGGCTTCCGCGGATCGTTGGGAACGGTGTTGAAGTTCGTCTCCAGCCCCGCCTTGTAGAGCGCCTGCGCGAAGGGTTTACCGGGTATGCGTCGCGACTTCATGACGTCCACCAGAATCAGGTGGTTGTCCGTTCCGCCCGTCACCAGGACGAACCCGCGCGCAAGCAGCGCAGCGGCCAGCGCCTTCGCGTTCTTAACGATCTGCTCGGCGTACAGCCTGAAATCCTCAGTCATCGCCTGCTTGAAGCAGACGGCGAGCGCTGCGATGGTATTGTTGTGCGGACCTCCCTGGAGTGCTGGAATGATCGCTTTATCGATCCGGTCCGGAAGGCGCTGCTCAGGATCGTCGATCATAGGCCGGTCTTTGCAGAGAATAAAGCCGCCGCGCGGTCCCCGAATCGCCTTATGGCTGGTCGATGTCACCACGTCGGCATAGGGCACGGGGTCGGGATGAACCTTGCCAACAATCAGGGCATTGATATGCGCGATGTCCGCGACAAGGTACGCGCCAACCTCGTCCGCGATCGCGCGGAACCGTGCAAAGTCCCAGAAACGGGGATACGCAGTTCCGCCCGCGTAGATGACGTTCGGGCGCTCCCGCTTTGCAATCGCCATCAGCTCATCATAGTCCAGCATGTGCGTCTCAGGGTCCATGCCCGTCACGCCCTGCTCAACATGGTAACCGTATGCCACCGAGCGATAGTAGACGCCGCTGAAGTTGAGGCTGTACCCGTGGGTGAGGTGTCCCCCACTCTGCAGGTGCATCCCCATCACCTTCTCCCCGGGCTTCATCAGCGCGAAGTAGGTGGCTAGGTTCGCGGGCGAGCCGCTGTAGGGCTGGACATTCGCGTGGTCCGCGCCGAAGAGCGCCTTCGCGCGGTCTCGAGCAAGGTTCTCGACCGCATCGACCAGCTCGTTCCCTTCGTAATAGCGCTTGCCGGGGTAGCCCTCGGAGTACTTGTTGCAGAATACGGTAGACATCGCCTGCATCACGGCTGCGGTCGTGTAGTTCTCGCTCGGTATCAATCGGATGATGTCGGCCTGCCGCAGGGTCTCTCGAACCGTGAGGTCGTAAAGCTCAGGGTCCGCCTGCTCGATCATCTCATAGTTGCTCGCGGTTGAGATCGGCTTAGCGTCCTGTGCCATCGAGCGATCCGCCAGGCTATCGGTAACGGTCATAAATGTTGCGCTCCTCTTGCCTCGTTACGTTCCCGCCAGAGTGGACGCTTCGGGGCGGTGTTGTACGCCGGCAGCTCACTGTGGCGTTTTCATGTTCAGTTTACCTTTCCCCTCCGCGGGGAGTCAAACCAGCGAGTCCGTGGTCTCGATCCTCTGTGAACGATCCGGCACTCCAATTCGAGTTCAAGTCGCCAGGGAAGCAGCAGGCGTGTTCGACACTTTGACCCGATCTTCCGATATTGATCCTGCGCTGGCTCCCAGTTGGCGTAGGAGCAATTGCGCGGACCCTCGATTCACGCTATAATGAAGTTAGATCCGCGGTCAGGAGGTTCGTAAGCCATGGAGCGATGGACACTGGAGACTCAAGGTACGCACCGCATTCTAACGCACGACTGCCCGTCGTCTCAGCCGCACGACTCACACGATATACTTCACCAGGACATCGGCGGGGGCTATGTGCGATGCACCCGGTGTGGCGACAAGTACCTGCCTGTGCAGGAGCCTGGCAACCCGCGTATCCTGTTCCGGCTGAAAGCCAGTTAGAACGCGAGACCGGGCGGCTTAGCGGCCCGATCTCAATTGAGGATGATGGATGGTCGATATTTTGCCACTTGAGAGGCCTCAGCGTGCCGCGCTGAAGCAGTTCATAAAATTCTGCATCATTGGTGCTTCAAGTACTGTGGTCGACGTTGGGATTTCCAAGGCCTTGATGCACTTTGTGCATATGAGATGGGGCGTGGCGCAGACCATTTCGTTCCCGGTCGCAGTTACCAACGGCTTCATATGGAACAGCCTCTGGACGTTTCGTGGAATGGGATCCGGGAAGCGGCACGAGCAATACCTCAAGTTTGTGGCGATCAACCTTGTGGGCTATGCGCTCACCATCGGTATTATGAACACTGTCCTCGCGCTCTTATTCGCAGCCACCCGCGAGCTCGACGCTGACGGCAACCCGCCGCACCTCCACTGGAACATTGCCAAGGCGCTCTCGATTGTTCTTGTCTCCCTCTGGAACTTCTTCGCTAACCGTCGGTGGACATTTGGCGGCGAACCCGCCTAGAGGCGCAGGGCACGATCAATAGTCTACTGGCCGCAGGTAGAAGTCATTGATCGAGGTTGTCGAGAGCATTGCCGTAGTCGGCAGATGGCGCTTCCAGTGAGTTGAGTCGAGCCTCCGCTTAACCAGGCGAACATCCGCCTCGGGAAAGCCCATCCGAACCAGCCGCTCTCCGCTAAAGCCCCGCAGCAAATAGTAGAGGATTCGATCCGCCCGGGGGTACGAGATGCCAAAATCGCTCTCGTCTGTCTGTCCAACCACGAGGTCGGCGGAAGCAGGCTTCGCGACGATTATCTCCGGAACTCCGATGTGGCTCGCTACTGCCCAGACCTGCGTCTTATAGAGATCGCCGAGCGGGTTGACGGGCGGCGAATCGTCCGCGTG
Organism: Chthonomonadales bacterium; assembly: GCA_038218705.1. Classification (GTDB taxonomy): domain Bacteria; phylum Armatimonadota; class Chthonomonadetes; order Chthonomonadales; family Chthonomonadaceae; genus JBBRJW01. The sequence continues at coordinate 4,003 of JBBRJW010000332.1, forward strand.
CCAGGTGTAATACCCGAAGAGCCTCTCCGTCTTATTCCCCGTTCCTACCGGCAGGGTTCCCAGCTTCTGACTCTGATCGAATATTACGATCATCCTCGTTCGAGCCATCACATTTCCCCGCCGCCTGCCATCCGCATCCGGGCAGTGCGCGAGGTAGCCGTCCACCGCGTCGGTGATCTCGATCGTCTCCATGTTAATGCCAGTGGCATCGGCCACGAGAGCTGCATGATCGAGACTATCCTGCGACGATGTCCGATATGGCATCCGGATCGCGTAGACGTTCTTGGGTCCGAGCGCTTCCGCCAGTAGGAAGGCGACGAGCGAGCTATCAACCCCACCAGAAAGCCCCACTACCGCGGACGAAAAGCCGCGCCTGCGGACGATCTCATCGTGCAGAAAGGCCACGAGCCACTCGGTTAGGAGCGGCGCGTTCACGCGCAGATTGTCGTCGGCGGCAGCGTCAACAGGCGCCTGGGCGATGACTGTGAGCAGGTTCATAGGGTCGATTCCATCCCGGGTCATGGTTGGTGAGGCTCGCGAGTGATCTGGTCAATCTGCAGCGCGATGTCCCCCAGCGCGGACTCCAGGTCCGCCAGCAGCGGGGAAGCCGCCCGGGCAA
>JBBRJW010000333.1:0-4601 GCA_038218705.1 Chthonomonadales bacterium
CCCAGGTGGGCCAATTAACTATATCGAAGTGGGCCAAACCGGGTTGTCAAAACCATTTGGGAGAGGTATCCTACTCGCAGACCCGTCCTCATCCTCAGTATCTCAGCGACCTGACGATGGTAGACCTGTTTTTCCACAAGAGCACCGAGTGGGAGTATGAGCATGAGTGGAGGATGGTTCGGCGTCTCGCAGACGCCGATGATAACTCGCAAACAGACTTGTTTTTGTTCCACATTCCGCCCGCGTGCATCAAGTCCATTGTGTTTGGGTGTCAGATGTCGGAGACAGACCGCTCTGAGGTATGGGCTGCCCTCAACGCAACGCCAGACTACAGCCATGTCACAGTACAGCAGGCTGTCATGGAAGAGGCGACCTTCACATTGCGGTTCGAGGATGTGACGGCTCCATGAAGCGACATTCATTCCAGAATTCGCGCCCCGAAGCCTGACGAGGACTCAAATGTTGCAGGTGGCCCGTCGCGACGGGCGCGGCACGTCAAAATCGCGAATGAAGAGGTCGGGATAGTTCACACCACGTTGCGGATAGGCTCCCATATAGAAGCCGCTCGGTCCCAGTGACCGAGCGGCTTTTGTGCCGTCTGGATCCTCCCTCGAGCCAGACCTGCCAGCTGAGGCCCGCCACCCTGTGAAGGCAAGTGCCGGCTGGCGTTGGCGATCAACCGCAGGACAAGGCGCGCCTATATTCGGGTCAGTGAAGAATCGGCGCAGGGCGCGGTCCGTGATATGGCAATAGCCAGTGGTCATTGCTTTGCCCCCTTCCGCAACCCTCGACAGAAGGCGATGGCGCCTACGGCGGCGAACCTGTATTCTGGACGGAGCCGGTTCACTTCGCAAGCCGATGCGAGGTCGGGCTGAGAGTCAGTGGCTCGGATCGCCCCCGTACCCTCACCATCCGGCGCACCCAGAGCACATGAGGAGGAAAGCCGTGAACTGTGGTCTGCTGCGGTCACATCTCGCATTCGTCGCCATCGCCCTGATCCTCGCGACCACATCCGCCCGGTCCGCCGAGCAGCCCCCCGATCCTGCTCAGGTAAAGTCCATCGCGGCGATGTTGCCTCAAAACCCCACCGGTCTTGGCCGCCCGATCACCGACCGCGCTGCCTGGGAAGCCGTCGCCAAACAGGACGCATACAGATTGGCTGTCAAACGCGCCAGCGAGCTTCTCGCAACGCCGCTGCCCGACCAGCCGGACGATCTCTTTCTCGAATTCTCAAGAACCGGCAACCGCACCCGCTGGGAGCGAGTGGCGTTTGAACGCCGCCGCCGGGTGGCCTGGTATGTAATCGCGGAGTGCCTCGAGAACAAGGGTCGATTCCTCCCTGGGATCGAGCGACTCATCACCGCCTTTGACGCTGAGAGGACGTGGGTACTGCCGGCCCACGATGCCAAACTCGAGGCTTTCAACGGGAAGGTCGTTACCATCGACCTCGGTTCGTCGGCCCTGGGCTGGAATCTGGCGACGGCCGACTATCTGCTGGGCGACAAACTCGCGCCCGCGGTGCGCCAGGAGCTCCGCGCTAATCTGCGGAAGCGCATCACCGGGCCCTTCCGGGCCATGTTCACCGGAAAGCAGGAGCCCGACTGGTGGATACACACCAGCAACAACTGGAACGCGGTTTGCCTCGCCGGGGTGACCGGCACAGGGCTCGTGGAACTCGCGTCACGAGAGGAGCGTGCGGAATTCGTCGCCGCGGCCGAGAAGTACTCGCGTAACTTCCTCTCCGGCTTCACCGCCGACGGGTACTGCTCCGAGGGCCTGGGTTACTGGGACTACGGATTCGGACACTACGTGCTGCTCGCGGAGACGATCCGCCAGGCGACCGGGGGCAAGGTGGACCTGATACGGCTGCCGGAGGCGAAAGCTCCGGCCAGATTCGGGGAGCAGATCCAGGTCATCGGCGGGGTCTCCCCCGCGTTCGCGGACTGCGGCGTCCGGGAGCGGCCCTCGGCGTCCATCATGTACTTCGTGAACCGCATCTTCGGTATGGGGCTGCACGAATATGACGAACTGAGTCCGCAGGGTGCGTCTGACGATCTGTTCGAGACCGTGCTTTATGCCTTCCCGAACGGGGCCTCCGAGACGAAACCCGCCACGGATGCGAACGCAGGGCTGCCGCTGCGGAGCTGGTTCGACAAGGCCGGAATTCTGATCGCGAGACCGGCCCTGCGGTCCGCGTGTGACTTCGGAGTCGCGCTCAAGGGCGGCAACAACGCGGAGAACCACAACCACAATGATGTTGGCTCGTACGTCGTGGTGTGTAGCGACCGGCCGGTGCTGCTCGATCCCGGCGCGGAGATCTACACGGCCCGCACGTTCAGCGCGCATCGGTACGACAGTAAGCTGCTGAACTCGTTCGGACACGCGGTTCCGGTTGTCGCCGGGCAGCTGCAGCACGAAGGGGCCGACGCGCGCGCCGAGATTCTGCGCGCTGACTTCACCGACCAGACCGACACTCTGCAGATGCAGATCAAGTCGGCCTACGCGGTACCGGACCTGAAGTCGCTCGTGCGCACCTTCGTCTACTCGCGCCAGGCTGCGGGCGCATTGACCGTGGCGGACCATGTGCAGTTCGCGACGCCGCAGACGTTCGCAACGGCGCTGATCACGCTCGGAAGTTGGCAGAAGCTGGAGGGCGGGGGTCTGCTAATCTACGACATGGACCGGGCGGTGCGCGCCGACATCGATACCGGCGGCAAGCCGTTCGAGATCAAAGCGGAGGAGATCCACGAGAACGCGCCGGTCACACCGACGCGTATCGGCATCGCCCTGACCGAACCGGTGACCGACGCCACGGTCACAATCAAGATCACGCCGATGTTAATGCCACGACCAGGGAGCGGCGCGAACCTGCTGGGGAACGGCGGATTCGAGCTGGGCGGTTGGGGCTGGGACATCCCGAAAGATGGTATCGGCGCGATCAGCACAGAGCGAGCGGCCAGTGGCAAGGCTTCACTGAAGATCACCGACACCAGCAGGACCTCGGGGTCGAACGTCTCGTCGGCCCTCATAAAGGCAGCCGGAGGCAGCGTTTACGAGCTGCGCGGCAAGGCGTTCCATGTCAGCGGCAAAGGCATTGGCATGTACGTGAAGATGCTCGATGCTGCGGGGAAGGAGCTCAATCCGGCGAGCGCGAATGGCGACATCGATCCGGTCGGAGTTCTCTCGGGCACCGTGGGCAAGTGGGAACCGTTCACGTTTCGGTTTGATGTACCGGCCGGGACGACCGCTCTGCAACTCTGGATCCACAGCTTCAGCAGTGCCGAAGTCGAGGCGTTCCTCGACGACCTGGAGATCGTCAAGGCCGAGCACTAAGCCGTCGAAGCCGCTCGGCCCTGGTGACCGGGCGGCTTCTGTGCCGTTAGTGGCGCTCGAGCCACGCATCCGAGCGCTCCCCCCACCTGCATTTTGCGGCCAATTCCCTCCCAACGACAGCCATTGTGCTCACGATTACATGGTCGTCCTGCCGTTTACCAGCGGATCGTCGCGGCGCGCCGAGTGGGTATCCGGCAGCGGCCAGTTTTCGCGTGTGCCTGAAACCTGATCGCCCTTCATCCCGTGCTCTGCTGCCCGGAGGCAGCCAGATCGGCCGACGTGTTTTCCGGCGGTTACCTCTGGAAAACGTGCCGGCCGTGCCAATCGAGCAGCTCCCTGTCCGGCTGCTCGCTCGCCCTGGCCGGTATCACTGACAGCGGCTTGTCCTGGAGAGCATAGTAGATCAGCCCGTTGCTGTACTCGCTGGCGATCCGGGTACTGACGTCAATGGTCAGGTCAGGGCGGACTGTGATATACCCGCGGTCGTACAGCTTATGAATGTCCGACCGCATCAGAAGTCCATTTTGCAAATCGTGATCGCCGGCTTCAGAATAGGGCTTGATGTGCGCGGCTTCCAGCACCGGGAGTGTGCGCTCGCCGGTAAGCGCGCATCGCCTCTCGTAGGCGTCGGTCACCAGCACGCGAAACGCGCCCTGCCCCAGCCGAGGCCGGGTAAGGTACTCGGCTCCGTACCGGTCACGGCCGATGTACGGCTGTGCGGCGGGCGCCGCCCAGGTCGCGGGCGGCCGCAATCTCTGCTGCACGTCGTCAAAGAGAGACCGCCCGTCCACGTCATCGGTCGATTAGCCCTTACCCGATACGATGTTGCGCGCGAAGCTGGCAGGCATAGGTATCCATGCAGATCGTTCAAAGAAGAACGGCTGCGCCAGAACGGTGCAGCCGACCGCGGGATCCGGCTCGCTGGTTTTGCGGTACTTCCGAACGCGGGCCATAAACTCCAGCACGTTGCGCGTGCCGTTGCTCTCCCCAAAGGCTTCCCAGGCGAGCGACACCGGCAGCTGCGTATTGTGAACGAAGTACCCTCCGCCAACGATGTAGTTATTCGGCGAATGGAGCTTGAACAGAAAGAGCTCGCCCGGCATCAAAACCTGGAAGCGCCGGCCGCTCGGCGACCAGAAGTTGACCTCTTCGCGGGGCTTTAATGCGAGGAACTTGAACCAGTCATCGTCGGTGACGCCAACGTATAGCTTCATAACTTCCTATTTGCCCGCTCCAGGTGAATATACCGGCGGGTCCTGTGCTGAACC
>JBBRJW010000334.1:0-4581 GCA_038218705.1 Chthonomonadales bacterium
TTGAGCAGTCGTCGAAAATTGGCGCTCCGAGGCGCATGATGGTGCCACTCCTTCTTCAGTAGTGATGCACCATTTCGCGACATGCTGCCCAATCCCCTCCGATCGCATTGACGCGCCGCCCGGGATTGACTATAATAGGACGGGATTGCCCTGCTGCATTCGTTCATGGTCGGAGGGACACGCCTTGGCTTCTTCCAGTGTCGACATTGAGCTCGAGACCCTTATCCGTGCCCGTTATCCGATCGTTTACATCGTCTCGTGGGAAGAGAAGCGTGTCGAAGACGCGCTCCGCACGATAGCGCGCGAGCGTGGAAAGAAGATCTACTTCTGGACCATTACCCAGGGGATGATCCTCAATCCAAACCATCGCGACAACGCCACACGGGATCCGATTGCCGCCCTCGACTTTGTCATGGATTCGCGCGACCAGGCGCTGTTCGTCCTGAAGGACTACCATGCCTTCATCAGCGATGTCACCGTAACCCGCCGCTTGCGGGACCTCACCTCGGCTCTCAAGACCAGCTACAAGACCCTCATCATCCTGGCGCCCACGCTGAAACTTCCGAACGAGCTTGAGAAGGATGTGACCGTTGTGGACTACGGTCTGCCGGATCGAGAGGACCTGGATGAGCTGCTGGAGGGCATTATCCAGTCGGTCAAGGAGAACCCGCAGGTAGAGACCGCGCTCTCCGACCTGGAGCGGGACCAGATTCTCAAGGCCGCTCAGGGCCTAACCGCGAACGAGGCGGAGAACGTTTTTGCGAAATCGCTGGTGGAGAAGCATCGCTTCGACGTCGACGTGATCTTGAGTGAGAAAGAGCAGATTATCCGGAAGTCCGGCATCCTCGAGTACTACCCGTTCAGTGAGAACATCGCCGACGTGGGCGGACTCGACCTCCTGAAGGACTGGATGGATAAGCGGACCGTGGCGTTCACCGAGAAGGCGCGTGACTTCGGCCTCCCCTCGCCGCGCGGAGTTCTTCTGCTGGGAGTGCAGGGCTGCGGCAAGAGTCTCTCGGCCAAGGCGATCGGCTCGCTCTGGCGGCTGCCACTTCTGCGGCTCGACGTTGGGCGCATCTTTGCCGGGATCGTCGGCTCCTCCGAGGAGAACATGCGGAAAGCGATTCGCGTTGCCGAGTCGGTGGCTCCCTGTCTGCTCTGGCTCGATGAGCTGGAGAAAGGCTTTGCGGGAACGCAGAGCAGCGGCATGAGCGACGGCGGCACCACCAGTCGCGTCTTCGGCACGTTCCTCACCTGGATGCAGGACAAGAAAGCGCCTGCATTTGTAGTGGCAACGTCGAACGACGTTACGTCCCTTCCGCCCGAGCTGCTCCGTAAGGGCCGCTTCGACGAGATCTTCTTTATCGACCTCCCTTCCGCCGAGGAGCGGAAACAGATCTTCCGGATCCACCTCGGCAAGCGCAAGCGGAAGCCGGAGGACTTCGACCTGGAGAAGCTGGCGGAGTCCACGCCGGGGTTCTCTGGCGCGGAGATTGAGGCGGTGGTGGTGGAGGCGCTCTACAATGCGTTCGACGAGACTCGCGAGCTCACCACGGACTCGGTGGTGGCGGCCGCGCACAACAGCGTTCCGCTCTCGATGACGATGCGCGAGCGGATCGAGGAGCTGCGCGAGTGGGCGAATACCCGTGCCCGCCCGGCCTCGAGCGCGCACTCCGAAGACATGGAGACTATCACCCAGCAGCTGATGGTTGCCAAGGCCACGGAGCCTCTTGCGGCTACTGACGGCCACGTCGATACCCCATCGGCCGGGCTCTGAGCGGCCAAATGAGCGACCGGTTCGATTTTATCGAATTTGGGGACCACCCCGCCGTGTCTCCTTCGCCCGAGGCCACCGATGCGCCGGTGTCGCGCTGGAAGCCTACGAGACTTCGGGCAGTGGAGCTCATAGGCGGTCCGGGATCCGGGGCGGGTGAGTTCAATGGCCCGGTGGGCCTTGCAGTAGATCGGTGGGGCTCGCTCTACGTGGCCGACAGCAGCAACCACCGGGTTCAGCGGATTACGAGTGGCGGAGATGTGTACGTGTATGGGCGCGCTGGCAGCGCTCCTGGCCAGCTCTGGGGTCCCGTGGCAGTAGCCGTCGATCCGGGTGGAGAGTATTTCTGGGTGGCGGAACAGGGCAATAACCGCCTTCAGTGCTTTCTCTTCACCGGGCAGTCTCAGATCTGTTACCCCGGGTTCACCGGGCCTTCCGGGGTGGCTTTCGATCCCTCTGGCATGCTCTGGATCGCCAATACGGGTGCGGGCCGGCTGGAGAGAGTGAACACGAAGACCGGCGAGCGCCTCCCCGGACTGGACGCGACAGCCGGCCTGGTGCGCCCGCTCTCGGTAGCGTGCGGCGCAGAGCGCCTCACCGTAACGGACGCAGGAACTGGCAGCGTGCTCTGCTTTGGCTACGATGGTACGCCCCGAGGCGGTCTCGGGGAGGGCAGGCGCCTTAGTCAGCCGGCGCACGCGGCCTTCGACGCCGAGGGGCGATGCTACCTGGCAGAGCCCGGCGCGAACCGCCTCCACGTTTTCGACTCAGAGCAGAATTCCTACTATCTCTTCGATAACCCCGGCTCCAAGCTGGGCCCCCTGAGCGGCCCGGCCGGGGTAGCCATTGGTCCCGGCGGCGAGATCTATCTCGCCGACACACAGAACCACCGCGTTCTCCGACTCGCCTGGGATTGATCCACGGGTCGTTCCAGGTGGCTCCCTCGTCGTTCTCTGCAAGGAATCTCATGTCTGCCATCCGTACCCTCAATCTTGTCTGGCAGCGCTCGGTTCGCAGCGCATATGGACCCGCACGCTTCTCGCTCGCGGATAGCGGCGCGCTAACGATTGCTCTGCCGCGGCCGCTCGAGACGCGCAAGTACGACCTGACGCTCATCTCCCCGGATGAGGCCGAGAAGGTGCTCAGCACCTTCTCGGTGGAGACGCTCGGAAAGCTCGAAGCCACCTCCGAGTCCGCCCACTGTATCGGCATCACCGCCGACGACCTCTATCTGTTTCGCGAGGGCAAGCACCGCTTTATGCCGGAACAGCGGATTACGCTCGCCGATGCGGCCATCAGCGCCGACGGGGCGCGAGTCGCCTGCGGCTTCAGCGATATGTCCGGCGGGAGCTTTGCCATCGCTCTGGGCGAAATGAGTGGAGCGGTGACATGGGTGCGAGAGGTCGATTCTCCGGTGCTCTCCGTGGCTCTCTCAGGCGACGGCGGCCGGATGGCGGTGGCGCTTGAGAGCGGGATCATCCTGATGCTCGATCGAGGCCGGCGGCTGCTCTGGATGTTCGAAATGAGTGCGCCCGCAACCGCGATGGCGCTTTCGCGAGACGGATTCGCGCTGGCGGTTGGCAGTGCAGACGGCAATGTAGGCCTGATCGATTCGGAGGGCGTTCGCCGCTGGAAGGCCACGACGGAAGCGCCCATCACGGCAATCGCGTGTGCCAATCGCGGCACACTTGTCGCGCTTGTCGATCAGGGCGGCGACGAGGGCTCGGCCCGCTTCGCCTGCTTTGATGGCGACGGCCGGCCCGGTCCGCGGTTCGATATGGAGGCCCGGCGGTGCAGCGTCTCGGTCTCACCGGACGGCAGCTTCGCGACTGCGGGCGGGCGCGACGGCGCCCTGTCGCTCTATCGGGTGGTCTACGCGGCTGCCGCACCCCTCGACGAGACCGCGGTCGACGCCGAGCAGGCTTCACGCGAGCTCGCGGCTGCAGGCCGAGGCGCGGCGGCGCTTCACGCCTTGCGGGTATCGCTCCGTTCGCCCGAGGTAGGGCCCGCGATGGCGCAAGAGTTGCTGGCCTGTCAGGAAGAGCTGCTGGTGGCCGAGCGCGCGCGCCTCGGCGCTCTGCTCGACTCAGGCGCAGCGGGGGAGGCCGTGGAACAGATCGAATCGCTGCTGGCGGCAGAGCCCCGCGACAGCGAAGTAGTTGCGCTGCTGAACAGGGCTTACCGACAGCATGCCGACGGGCTCGCTTCACGTGCAGCCGAGCAGATTGAGGCCGGCGACCTGGACCAGGCGGAGGCGCTGCTTCGGCGAGCGGTGGCCGAGGGAGCGCCTGAGGCCACGGAGGCGCGTGGAGCGCTCGCTTCGCTGCGGGCCGAGCGCGCTCGGCTGGCCGATGCCGAGGCCGATGCGGCAATGGCCGCCGGACGCATGGAGGACGCGGTGGCCGCGCTGGAGCGAGCGCAGGCTGAAGGCGCGACCGCGGAGCGTGCGGCGCGCCTGGAGGCGGCAAGAATTGCGGAAGATTTTGCTGCAGGCATGGAGGCTTACGACGAGAAGCGATACTCCGCAGCGGTGTTTCAGTTCAAGAAGGTTCTTGCGAAGTCGCGCGACCATCGCGAGGCCCAGCGGTACCTCAACTTCGCACAGAAGTTCGCTCAGGCGACCGAGGCCGATCTGCTCGCGGACCGCTTCAGCAGACTGGATGAGCCGGCCCCTGCAGGGTCGTGAGCGAGCCGGAAGGGCGCGCCCTGCGGCGCCTTCGATCAAGCAGCGTAGATAGTGACAGGAACCTGACACTCCCACTAATCCCCGGCGAGAATCCTGGCAATAATAGACGTGACCCCGGTGC
>JBBRJW010000335.1:0-4553 GCA_038218705.1 Chthonomonadales bacterium
TTGAGAACGTAGTTGCGGAGGTCGGCGTCGCCCTTCAGCCGTCGCACCCGGACGGAAGTCGCCATCCATGCAAATCCCTGCCACGTGTTGTCGCGGTCCCAGACGGCTTCCGTCTCTCCGTAGGGGCGATCCGGACGAACCGAGCCACCCGTGGTCGGCATCCCTCCCAGGCCATTGACATAGTGGTTCATGTTGATGACATCTGGCCCCATGTCACCTACACCGTCCGCAATGATCGGGCGCGTATCGTCGACAGCCCTTATCACCTTCATGGCGTCGCGGATCGGATCGGTCCACTCGTTGGCCGCGCTCCAGATAACGACGGAAGGGTGATTCCGGTCTCGCAGTACGAGCTCACGATCCATGTTCAGGAAGTTCTCTTTGCCTGCCGCGTAGTCTTCGCCGCCTTCCGACCCACGGAGAGGGGACTCATGAACGAGCATGAGGCCCTTCTCATCGCACACGTCCAGCATGTAAGGCGTCGCGGGAATCTGGTGAATGCGCATCACATTGAAATTGAGCCGAAGCAGATTATCAACGGCCTTCGGCCACCCTAAATTCCCGCCAGACGGTGGGCCGAAGCCTGCCTTGATGCCGTACGCATCGGTTCCGAAGTCGGCCTCCTGCTGGTTGTCGCCGCGGAGATTGACGCGCACCCCATTGAGCTCGTAATGGTTGCCTCGTACTGAGAACTGCCGGAAGCCGAACCGGACTGACTTTGCAGTGGGCGGCTGCCCGGGGGTCTCGAGCGTAAGCGCGAGCGAATGGAGTCGCGCGGTGTAGCCGGGCCGGTAAGGCAGGTTGGGCCACCAGTACGATGCTGCGCCGAGCTGCCAGGCGACGCGCCCGAGGTCGAGCTCGCGCCGCTCGCCCGGCGCAAGGGCGGCGGTTACTGTCGGTACGCGAGGATACCGGGAATCGGTTTTACCCACGGGAACGAGAAGCTGGCGTACGCGGATAGAGACCGCTTTGCCGGTGTCATTTACCACGGCAGCATGCGCCTCCAGCGTATCGGGATTCAGGGTCGTCTTAACGAATATGTCATCTATCCGGACAGCCGGAACCACGCGCAGCTCTATGCCCCGGAGGATACCTTCCTCCAGCATCGGATCCCAGGTAGCCCCCTCCGGAACGGTGTACCGACCGTTCGCCATGAATTTGCGGCGCCCCTTCACATCGACCGCCAGAAGTACTCTCTGCCCTGGCTGGACGAGCGGTGTGACGTCCGCCGTAAAGGGCACCCACCCATTGATGTGGGAGGCGACTCTGGTCTGGTGAGCCTCGTCTGGCCCAATGGACACGTCTGCTCCGAAGTTAACGGCCGCGAATACGATGTGGACGCGCTCGCCTGCTCGAAACGCAGGGATCGCTATCTCGGCCCGGTAGACGCCAGCATCGCATGTATAGCCCTGGGCGCGCCAGCCTCCTGCAGGAACCCGGATCTCCTTCCACGTGCCGCCTTCCGGCTGAAAGCTCCAGTGAACTCGCGCAGCCGATGAGAGGTCGGCGGCAGTTGCGACCGCACAGATGGAGAGGCCGGCAGCCAGCAGGGCGCCGAGCAGGAGGAGAATCGTAGTTGCGCGCTTCATGGGGCGGGCTCCTTCATAAGTTAGTGAGGCCGGCTGAGGGTGGGCGGGGGCAGGCCGAACACAGGCGCAACCAGTGTAACCTCCATTCGCTACCTGAGTCAACCTCTATTTATCGTCGACCAGGCACTCGTCCTGGCCGTGCAGGGCGACTCGCTTCAACAGGGTCGCGTATAATAGCAGAGTGCGCGCGAAAGGGAGGCGAAGGGCATGGCGAGAGGACGGCCGGGGCGGGACGTGGAAGCGGAGCTCGACCTGCACGGAATGACGGTCGAGGAGATGCGTCGGCGGCTCGAGCAGGAGTGGCCCGGCTGGCGAGGACTCCGCCGAGTGCGCGTCATTCACGGCCGCGGCGCGGCTCTGAAGCCGGAGCTCATCCGGTGGTGCGAGGAGCGTGGTGTCCCGTGTTCCGTGGACGGCGGCAACCCGGGCTCGACCTGCATACTTCCCCTGATGCGAGGAACTGCCGAGACAAGAATAGGGACGACGCTAGCGGAGAAGGGGCTCGCGCTATCAGCGGAGCAGGAGGCGATGCTCCGGGACCCACACCTGGCCGAGAAGGCGAGGCAGGAGGCGATCCGTAAGCGGAAAGAGGAGGAGCGACGGAGGCTGCTGGAGACCGCCGCCGACAAGGCTAAGCGCCGCGAGGAGGATACGCTCTGGATCCTCGAGATGGCCCGCCTCGACCGGATGGAACGGAAGCGCACCGGCGCGCTTCCAGATGGCCGGAAGCCCGGCGCTCCCCGTATTGTGCCTGCGTCGAAGATTGAGCATCATGAGGGATACTGGCGCTCCGAGCTCGTTCGCGTTGCCGATACCGACCACGAGACGCTCAAGAAAGAGAAGCGGACCGGGCTGGACAAGCTGGCCCCGCCGATGCAGGCTGGGGATGCCTCCCGACAGCGGCCGGTTCAAGATGCCGTGGAGCCGAAACGCCCGGTGGTCCCGGCCCGGGATACGGCGGGGGACCAGGCTCTGTTTGAAGAGGCGCTTGCACGCCTGGATGAGGAGTGGTAGGGAAGTATAGAGCTGGATCGGCCTGATGGGACTTCATTCGACGCACCGTTGGGACGAAGAGTCAGTACCGCTGCACGCACGCTCGTGGAGCGTGCGTGCAGCGGCGCTCAGGGCCACAGCGGTCCCGTCTGCTGCTACCTCCGCGGACAGTTCGGATTCGGCCCGGTGCCGTTGCGCGGTCCCATGCCGTTTCCGCGCATAGCGCCAGCGCCGCCCCGATTTCCGGCCATTGGGCAGCTCGCTTTCGGCCCGGTTCCGTCGCAGACGCCACAGCCCGCCGGCACTCTCATCTCCCTGAGCAGAGCAGCGTTGTGCACAGAGAGACTGCCCAGCTCAGACTGCAGCGCGGATACTTCCTGCTGCTTCCTGGCGATCTGGCCAGGCGCAGCTTCTTGCGACCGCAGGCTCGCGATCTCGAAGTTGGTCGCCCGGATGTCGCCGTGCAGCCTCGCCACCTGGTCTACGAACGCCTTCTGCGCAGAGGTTCCGGGGGTCAAGCGTGTCCACCATCCGCCCGCGCCCCTTCCCGTGCCGCCCCGCATCATTGCGGATGATGCCGACCCCATGCACTGACCACCGCCACAGCCCATGCCCATGCCGCCAGAGCGATTTCCGCGCCCCATTCCGCGCCCTTGCCCGAGTGTCATGCCACTGACCAGCACCAGTGCAACCAGCGCGCCCACCATCACAACCACTGACCTTCGTCTCATTGCCGTTTCCTTCCGGAGCCTGCGTCGGCCCCTGCTGCCTTCGATCGCTCTCAGGACGACAGAGAACCGGGTCCGTTCCCGTTATGGCAGTGATTTCGCAACCCGCATGAGCTCACCTTCCGATAGGTCGCCAACGAGCAAGTAATTGGAGCGGATCGCGGTTACGGCGACGATCGAAGTCTGCAGGTCACTCTGGCCAATACAGCCGGTGGCACCCGCTGCAATTCCGGTCTGTGCGGGTGGACCTGTCCCATGTCCCGGCCCGGCCATCCCAGCGCCACGGCCTCGGCCCGCGTTCCTTCCCCGCTGGAATATGGTAAATGCGGCGAGCCCATCGGAGTACTGCAGCGCGGGCATGAGGCGCCCGCTTCCGGTCCGCATCGTGCCGTGGAGAACGAGCCGGTAGCCTTCGGGAACGTAGGCAGGCAGGAGTACGGGCCTTCCGCACTCCTCCTCGACGCTCGAGGCACTGGACCGAGGAGTAAAGGACCCTGGGCCGAAGAGGGATTGATGTGTGTAGGAAGCAGGGGGCTTGAACTGGGCGGGCGACTGTGGCTTGAGCGCAAGGTCAATGAACTCGGTTGAGGAGCGCGCCCTGTTGTCGGGAGCCAGAAGAACGTCCCTTAGCACGATTCCAGTGGCGGGATCGAGCCACACATTGCGCGACGGATCGTGGGCCCGTTTGTGAGCGATGCGAATGGGCAGGGCCTTGCGGCCTGCCACGATCTGGGGCTGGCCAATGGTGACATAGTAGTTACGCATAATCGATGCTGCAGTCGCTGCGGGATCCAGGTCCCGGGGCGTATCGGGCAGCATGATCCACCTCTTATCTGGCCCGCGCTGCCAGGAGGATCGACCTGCTTGCAGAGAGATGATCCCCGACTCCTTACCCACCCGGAATTCGCGTCTGGTCCGTCCCTGGCCATCGGATGACACCTGTACGACGGCAGCCGTCGGGCCCCCGGCCAGGAACACTTCCGTTCGCTGCCGTCCCTCGTAAGGAACCACTGCGCCGCGGAGAACCTCCTCCAGTCGCGCTGCGCCGCCCGGGACGCGTGGGGCTGCGTTGACGCCAGGGCTGGCCGCGGCAACCAGGATGGCGATCAGCATCGGAGACGCCAGGTGGTCACGCATCATTGGGCACTCTCACGTGGTACGCTCGTGGTCTCCATGAGTATCGCCCTGTTGGGGTCTGGGGCCATGCCCCCGGCGGAGATCATCGAATGTGCAAGCACGAACG
>JBBRJW010000336.1:0-4551 GCA_038218705.1 Chthonomonadales bacterium
ATGAGGGACCTGCCAATCTCCATGACCGCTGAAGACCAGGCGCAATAGAATTCGACCACCATCGCCGGAGACTATGTTCGTGCCGCGGTCGATTCCCATCTCCTCACAATCTACGCAAAGCACACGGATAGCTTGGGCGACGATCGAAATGCAGGCCGCAGTACATTTCACCTGCACCCAGTCCAGGGCCGGCATCCCCCCGCCCTTCGGCAGCTTCTGCCACCGCCGTTGCGGCCTCGGTCTCGCCTTCATTTCCTGTGCACTTGCCGCTCGCGTCCCTCTTGTAAACCGGATCATCGCTGCAATAGATTAGCTGGTTGGCTCCCTTGCCCGGCCGGATCCTCGCTGAGGAACCGCCCGGTCGGCGGGTCCATACTGCGAGCGCGCATGGTCACCCGCCCGGTATAGGCCTCACCGGTGATGTGCTCGGTGCGGCTGGCGAGCCACATCGAGCTGAAGCGAACCGTCTGCGTTGACGGCGGGAATGCCGTCGGGATTGTGCGACTGGCTAGAGATTGTGTTAGTGAGTTGCTGTTCGACCTAGCAACAAATGTAGTCGTCGCGGGAGGCGATATGTCCCTGCAAGGGCCCCACCGCGCCTAAACTATATTAGGACGATGAAGCGGCCATCAGGATTTTACGGGGAGTACCCTTCGAATCCTGGTAATGGCAGGATTCCTAATCTCTCTCAGAAGCGCGATATTTCTGCCGATTATAGAGCGTCAGCACCGAGCTGTCAAGCATCCCCGCCCCCTTTTCCGGCGAAGTTTTCCGGTCCACGAGCACATCTGGCTTTTCGCAGACCGTCAGGCTCCCGGCTTGCGCGCTCGCCGGACAGGGGCATTGCAAGCCTTTCCCTCTTGGCTGGGGCCCATCCATCGGCTGACTGGGCGATGCGGCGCCCCCCTTCCCCCCTGACCCAGGCCCGCAACGCCGCTGCTGGGACACGGGGGCGCCCTACTTCACGCGCCGTCGGCCGCACAAAGCGGACGCCGAGCTTGCCGGGGCGCACGGGGAGTGCGACACCCCCTTTCCGGCGAGCGCGCACACCGCAGAGATTGCGCGCTCTACCGGCGATAGCGCGCGAGCGGATCCGGAAAGTGGGCCGGGGGGTTAGGCAGGCGCGTCCCTGGGCCAGACGGCAGCGGGCGGGCGGGGTCAACGCTCGTCCCAGCAGCGTTCTCACAATTTGGACTCGCTCGCCCTGCAGGTTTCGGTCCTGTATTGCCGGTCCCGACGTGAATCGGCGTGGCGGCATGGCAACTCGGCGGGATTGTGTCACTATTATTCCCGTCGGCAGCAGCCGGTGTTAAAGGAGGGGCGATGGCCTGGCTGATCATGGGCGTCTTTGTTGTGTGCGCGGCGCTGATGTTCACTCGGCGACTGCCCGCACTGCTCGCGCTCCCACTGATGGCGCTCGCCATCGCTCTCATCGCCTCATACCGCGCACCGATGGAGGCCATCAGCCTGGTCTTCGGCAGCGGCCCGCCGCGCCTGGCGGGTGCGATGAGCAATGCGATCTTCGGCGCGATCCTCGCCTACATTGTCTCGGCCTGCGGAATCGCACAGGCACTGGTCCGCCGCGCATCCGAGCTCGCCGGCGACCGGCCGCGAGTAGTTGCCCTCCTGATGATGGCGGTTACCGCCTTTGCGTTTCTCGCTCTCAATGGCCTCGGCGCGGTGATAATGATCGGCACGCTGGTGCTGCCCGTCATGCTCGGAACCGGCATCCGGCCGCTTGCGGCGGTCTCAGTATTCCTTTTCGGCATCAGCATAGGCGGAATGTGGAACGTGGCCGGGTGGGGTTTCTATCAGGACGTTCTGCGGCTGCCGCTTGCCCAGGTCGGCTCCTTTGCCACGCTCGCCGGATGCACGCTCACGCTCGCCGGCATCCTCTATATCCTCGCGCACGCCACGGCTCGCCGCTCCACCTGGCAGGCGGAGGCCGCACCACCCGCGCCGCCCGCCCGCGTATCGGCGGCGGCCCTCCTCGCGCCCTTCGTGCCCGTTCTGCTGATATTGGGCTCGCAGGCCGCCACCCATCTCTCCACCGGGCGCACGTCCACCCCCCTGGAGATCAACGCAGCGCTCGCCATTGGAAGCCTCTACGCGATCCTGACGACGCGGCCTCGCGAGATGGTATCTCTGCTCGCCGCCGCCATCAACGAGGGCATCCAGTCGATCGCGCCGGTGTTGGGCCTCATGGTTGGCATCGGCATGGTTGTGACAGCCCTGATGTCGCCTGCGGTTGCGGGCATCATGCGGCCTGCCATAGCTGCGGCCGTGCCCCACTCGCGCCTCGGGTATGTGCTCTTCTTCGGGCTGCTCAGCCCGCTCGCCCTCTACCGCGGCCCGCTTAACCTGTACGGACTCGGTGCCGGAATCGCGGCCATCCTCACCACCCTCTATGCGCCCCATCTGGCCCTCGGCGCGCTGATGGCCACCGGCATCGTCCAGGGAGTCTCGGACCCGACCAACACCATGAACGTATGGGCCGGCAGCTTTGTACAGGTGGATGTAAACGACATCCTCAAATCAACTCTCCCCTTTGTGTTCGGAGCAGCGTTCGCAATGCTCGCCATGATTGCCCTGACGCGCTGGTAGCGCCTTCAGCCGTCTTGAGGAGGAACATGCGCCGGTTACGCATCGGAATTGATGTTGGCGGCACCTTTACCGACGCGGTAGCGGTCGATGAGTCGAACCGGGCTGTGATTGGTCAGGTGAAAGTCCCTACCACTCATCGCGCAGCCGAGGGCGTTGCGCGCGGCATCGAGCAGGCGCTGAAGACCCTGATGGAGCAGGCCGCCGTTCTGCCCGAAGAGGTGCGCTTTATTGCGCACAGTACCACCCAGGCGACCAACGCGCTTCTGGAGGGCGACGTCCCCACGGTCGGCATTGTGGGGATGGGGGATGGGATGGAGGGCGCGCGGGCTCGGGCAGAGACCCGCATTGGCGACATTGAACTGGCCCCGGGGAAGGCGCTGCATACCCTCCACGCATGGGTCGAGGGCGGCGCGATTGCGGGAGCCATCGCCGAGCTGCAAGCGGGCGGCGCAGAGACCATCGTTGCGGCCGCGCCATTCTCCGTCGATGACCCCACTGCGGAGCTCGCCATCATGGCTGCGGCGGCCGATCTCGGACTGCCCGCAACCGGCACGCACGAGCTCTCCAGCCTCTACGGCCTCCGAATTCGCACCCGCACCGCGGTGGTCAACGCCTCCATTCTGCCTCAAATGACCCTCACTGCCGACCAGACCGAGCGCGCCGTTCGGGATGCCGGCATCGAAGCGCCTCTCATGGTAATGCGCTGCGACGGCGGTGTTATGTCGGTCGCCGAGATGCGCCGCCGGCCGGTCCTCACCATACTCTCAGGCCCGGCCGCCGGAGTCGCGGGCGCGCTCCTCTTCGAGCGCGTTTCGCGTGGCCTATTTCTCGAGGTGGGCGGAACGTCTACGGATATCAGCGCGATCCGAGATGGGCGCGTAATGGTCGACTATGCCGAGGTGGGCGGCCACAAGACCTATGTCTCCTCCCTCGATGTGCGCACCGTTGGAATTGGCGGCGGGTCAATGATCCGCGTGGGCAGGACCGACGTAACCGACGTTGGTCCGCGCAGCGCGCATATTGCTTCGCTGCGCTACGCGGTCTACTCCGACCCGGAAAACATCGTCGATCCCGTTCTGGAACTCTGCTCCCCCTGCCCCGGCGACCCTGCGGACTATGCTTGCGTGCGCAGCGCCAACGGCAGCGTTGTCGCACTTACACTCGCCTGCGCCGCCAATCTGCTGGGAGTTGTTCCGACCGACGCCTACGCAGCCGGCTCGGCAGAGGCCGCCAGGCGCGCGTTCGCGCCACTGGCATCGGCGCTCAAAATGACGCCTGAGGCGCTGGCCCGGCAGGTGCTGGAGCGGGCGGCAGCACGGGTTTCGCCCACCGTTCGCGCCCTCCGGGAGCAGTACCAGATGAGCGCGTCGGAAACGCTACTGGTGGGCGGAGGAGGAGGTGCAGCAGCGCTCGTTCCCTTTCTCGGCGAGAGCCTGGGGATGCAGACCCGGCTCGCTCGCAGCCACGAAGTGATCTCGCCCATCGGCGTCGCGCTTGCAATGGTGCGCGAAGTGGTGGAGCGATCGCTCACCAATCCCACCGAGGCGCAGCTCCTGGAGCTTCGGCGCGAGGCGGAGGAGGCCGCGCTCCGCTCCGGCGCGGCCGCCGGCTCAATCGACGTGACGGTCGAGATCGATTCGGCACGCTCGGTGGCTCGCGCCATTGCGGTTGGCGCAGTGTCGATCGAAGAGGACCCGAGCGCCTCAGGCGAGCTCCCGGCCGAAGAGCTTGCGCGCCTTGCGGGGCAGTCGACGGGCTCGCCAGAGGGTTCTCCGGGCGCAGAGCTCGCCTGGAGAGGGGGCGATTGGGCGATATTCTGCTTGCGCCGGGAGACAAAGAAGCTGCTCTTCATCAAGTCTGTCCGAGTAGAGTGGCGGGTGCTCGACGCCAGGGGGGTGGTGCGGCTGGCGCGCGAGGGGGCCCACCTGCAGCAGGGAGCGTGCAGCG
>JBBRJW010000337.1:0-4546 GCA_038218705.1 Chthonomonadales bacterium
GTGAACTCCTCGTGTGCTCGCGGCGCTGCCGGGGTATTGCCAGCCAGCTGGAACCCGAGGATAAGGTGCTCAGTCGTCTGGTAGGTAAAGTAGCCACCGTAGAAGAGGTTGTTCTGGGCCGCAGCGCCGGCGGGGATCGCATCACCGATCTGGCCGACAAGCTTGAGTCGCCCGAAAGATTTCGCTGCTGTGAGCCAGATCTTCTCATCCATATATCCGTTGCCCAGCTTGCGCGTAGGGTCGGCGGTTGGCATCTTCACCGATGCCCCGATTGCCAGCTGAGGCCGATGCTTGTTCTCTTTCTGATACCGGAGCTTGGCACCCAAGATGGTGTCCGCCATTCCCGCCACAGCCGGGCTCTTGCCAGCACGCCGATAGAGGTCTCCGGTCTGCAGGGTGAGCTGCACGTTGTCCAGGGCACCGTACTTGAGAACCACGTTTGGCAGCTGCTCCGTCTCTTTCCCCTTGGCGTGAGTTGAGGAGTAATAGACGGACATATCGTAATGTTTGGGCTCGGGAGTAGCGGGATCGTCAACTGTCCACTGAGCATGAGCAGCTCCGCCCATCGCCATCGCAAAGCCTATCATAGTGAGTGTGTTTTTGAGTTTCATACCAGCATCCGTGCGAGACCACTCTGTGAGGTCCCGTGCCTTCCGTAGGATGACTGGTCTTTCCGCGCTCTTGCCGTCCCGGCTACCCTCACAAATACGGGGTTTGGCGTTTCAGACCCCGGCAATGCCACATAGGAATGCGGGGTTGTTCCGAAACCGGTAATAACCCGGGGACGCGGCTCGGGCACTTGGCCCGCTTCTTGCACTCTATATAAATGAGAAGCAACGCATCCGGATCCAAACTTTCAGGAGGTACCACCATGAACCGAAATCTACTCGGCCTCGCGCTCCTCGCGACCGTCGCTTTCACCGCTGCGCGGCCGGCCGCTGCCGCGTCCGCAAAGGGCGCAGAGCGCACCGTGCAGATCCTCCGCGAGAACGCCACGGCCGTTAGCCACAGTGCCGACATCTATCAGTGGGATCGCGTTAACACCGAGGTCGACCGCATCGTGGCTGCCCAGAAGGCCCTCCACCGCCAGCTCGCCGGTGCTCCTCAGTCTTCTGCGATCGACAGCGCGATCCACGACATGCGCTCTGCTCGCCTCAATCACGACGTCGACCGGCTGATGGCAACCTCGGACGCGCTAACAAAGGCCCTGGAATCCGTCGAACTGCGCTAATTCCCGCACTGTTCCGGCGCAACAACGGCCCCGACGCCATCTCTGGCACTGGGGCCGCTATTTGCTGTCTGGCAATTCTAGCCGGATTGTACCCGCGCCATCCGGTCGGGCTGTGCGCGGGCGAGCGCGTTAGATGAAGATCTTGTACGACTGAATGTGCATCAGCGGTCCGTAGAGCGCCCATAGCGAGCCGACAATGTAATCCCCAAGGATTAATCCCAGGAAGAACGGAATGGCGGCGTTATGCGCCTTCATTCCGCCAAATCGGACGATGATCGCCTTGGCCGCCCACGCGATAAAGAAGCAGAACCAGAAGTAATCCATTGCAAATGAGACCGAGAGGGCGTACCCCGCCGGGTGGAATGGCCACCAGAGGAAACTGCCTCGCATCACGCGCAGGAAGAGCACCATTAGAAAGCCGATTGCCACATAGAGCAGCTGGGTGGAGTTCACCTTCTGCGGCGTCTGCAGCCAGCCGCTCAGGCGGTCGTAACTCTCCGCGCCCACCCAGAGCTTGAACCCGGCCGCCTTCGCAGTGGCGCCCTCCGCAAAGGTGACATGCAGGTTTGCCCAGTAGGCCGCAAAGGTGCCCCAGGCGAACGCGATCAGGAGCAGCCAGAGTATGGAGCTCTGCTTGATTCGCGCACTCTCGCCCATTTTCATGGCTTCAAGTTGATTCGGCATCGGGTGGCATCGGTACCCGCGGTTGAACCAATACATCACGGACATCGAGGTAAGCGCCTGCGGTCCGAAGGCCGCGCTGCCAAAGAGGGTCACCAGAATCAAACGCGGGTTGACAAAGTAGATCTCATGCGGTGTGCCCAACTCAGCGCGAACGCGAGTCAGCGTTACCGCGAGCAGGAAATAGAGGCCAAAGAAGAGGACAGCCACCCAGGGCTGCAGGCCGATCCTCCACGAGAACCAGGCCATCGAGACCAGGCCGATCCCGATGGCATAGAAGGCCCCGCGGTACTGGCGAGTGAGGCTGCGATCCTCCGCAAGGATCCCCTCCCCCTCACCCCCAAACGCCCGCATCCAGGTGGATTTCAGGTGGTGCCGAAGCGCCCAGGCGATCGTGAGGCCCCAGGCGATCCATGCGCCGCTCGCCTGCTGCTCGAAGAAGGGGAATCCCTGGCTGCCTGGCCCGTCCATGCCTGTCACGGCACCGAAGACCTGAAACAGCTTGCGGGCGACAAAGAAGAACCAGCAGGAGAACGAGAGATCGAGCGGCACGAAAAACGCGAGCCCGATCATAAACGGGTACATCGAGATGTTGGTCGAGCCCATTGCATTCCAAGGCCGCGACGTAATAAACTGCCCCATGTCATAGAGCTTCACGGTCTGCAGATAGGGCATCGAGGGATAGAGCGTATGCAGCCCGTTGATCGTATCGACGAGCGCTGCCACCGCGAATCCGGCCCACATTACCCGGCTCGTGAAGAGGGGGTGCTTCCCGTCGGCGCGCTCCTCCGTCATCGCCATCGGCAGCTGCACGATCGGAAACGCCAGTCGCTCGTTGCCGCTCCACTGCGTGCGAATCAGAACATTGACTGCACAGCAGACCATAATCAGGGTGCCCACGAACAGCGTCCACCAGCAGAGAGGCCGCACGAATGGACCCCAGTAGCGCGGATCGTATGGGTTTACGTGGCCAAGATAAAACGCCTTCACCGCCACGGGATCGCGCACCAACCAGAAAGTCGGCAGAATCGCGAAAAACAGCTTCTGCCAGTGACTTTCCGGAGTGGCGAATCGCTCCGCGTGCGCGATGGACCCGAAGAGGTTCTGAAACATGTCGTGCCCGGCCAGCACGGTGCCGATAACCAGCACAATGTAGACCGTCAGGAGCTCAGGCTGCGAGAAGGCTCGCCGGGGCGAGACACGGCGGAGTGCCATATTGGCAAGCGCCAGCCAGAACAGAAAAAAGATCGGAGTGATGAAGAGCGGCAGGCACGTTCCGTCGAGCGTGTACCAGCGCACTTCAACTACGGTGATCCAGAGCGTGTTGGGAACGGCAAGAAGCAGGCCCAGTATGACGGCGCGCGCGGAGATCCCGCGTAGAGGCGGCGCGGCCGCTGCAGCCGCTTCGTCGGGTTGGGCTGGATTCTCCGTTGGCGCGGCGGAGCCTGTCGAATTCAAGAACTGCATGAAGGGGCCTCATCGAGTTTCGGCAGATCTGATGGGAACGGGGCGAGCATCGACGCTCCCTACGCCATTAGCCGGTGCAGCCTCCAATTCCTCCCCGCACCGGGTCCGCCGCCGGTTCTTCGACCTGTTGCAGACAGGGCAGCGCGGGTGGCCGCGCGGCATTTGCGCTGCGTGAGGATCGCACGGCCGGCTGCAGGAACAGAACCCTATTCGTCCAGTTCCAGTCACAGCCCGCTGTCCACGCGGCGAGCAGGGCAGTAACCTGGCCGCCCAGGTTCTGCTGCGCTACCGTCCGGTGATCCAGAAAGATCACGCCTGCGTGATTCTCCCCAGATGCCGCCCACTCAACCAACAGAGGCGAAATCGTGCTGACATCATAGGTCACCAAAGTCAGCCCTGCTTCCCCCGCCAGCCGCAACACCGTTCCGTCGGGCTCTCCCCGCAGATCAGCGTCGCGCCAGGTCGGCACGCTGACCACATTGACCTCGGGATGGTTCGCACGGACCGGTGCAGCTACCGCAGGTGACACCTGCTCGTCCAGCAGCCCCACTACGAAGCCTCCTCAGTCGCTGGCAAAGCGAACTCGAATACGCGAGCGTTGGACAGCTGCCGTTTGATCTGCTCGAATCCCAATGCTTCGCTATCTGCAATCGAGGCGTCGATCTCTTCCGGGTCGGCTTCGGAGTAGTGAATGGCAATCCTGACCTGCTGGGATGCAAGTCCTAGATGCTCCGCAGTCTTCGCTTCGTCCATCTCGTAGCCGCGAGCGACCTGAATGACCTGCCATACCTGCAGGCGATCCTTGATGCAGGCCTGCCGCTCGCCGTGAAAGGCCCGGAACTCGATATGAGCGAACTGGTTCTGGCGAACCCATTCATCGATCATGCGCGTGCCCACGTCGCTCAAGGATCGGCGTTCCTTCTAAGCGATACGCCGTTCAGCCTCAGCGACCTGGTCAGGCAGCCGCAATGTAACGACCTGGGACATGGCTGATTTCCTTTCGCTTGCCTGGTATCTTCCCGTGTTTCAAATGCCCGGGCTCTCACCGCAGCATCTTCCAGCAAGCGCGTTTCATCAGTACTACTCGACAAGCTCTAAGCCCTTCACAATCTGACCCTACATTCACGCGTCTCTCTACAAAGAATACTTGGGATTTATGCTCGTGTC
>JBBRJW010000338.1:0-4543 GCA_038218705.1 Chthonomonadales bacterium
CGATTGTTTGCAAACCGCTCAGTCAGCCGGTCGATTGGTTCCGGGGATCACCTGTCCGACCGCGAACGATCTGCGGATATCGGTAAGGCGAACCTTGGTCTTCTGCCCGAGCAGTCGCGAGCCGTCATCCAGATCGAGCATGTAGCCTTCGGCCCAACCAACGCACTTGTTCGGCTCTTTGAGCAAGGAGCGAGTTACCATGCACTCGACAACCTGGGCCTTCCGATATCCGAGGCACGTTCGCTCCAGCTCGGAGAGGTCAGCGCCCTCGACCGAGAACTTCTCCATATGGGCGGTCATGTCGGCGCGGACGTAGATCGCCCGCTGCAGCTCCTGTTCCAACTCGGCGATATTTGCACCTGCCGGACCGATCAGGAGCTCCGCGACCTCCGGGTGGCAGTTGACCAGGAATGCGTCCTTGCGCGCGAGGCGAGAATCGTTCGAGCTTCGCCGAAGCTCCCGCTCCACCAAAAGACTGACGCTTTCGGCCGAGGCGAGATGGCCTCGGCCCTTGCAGTACGGGCACTCGTCGGTCATGAACCCCGTGAGCGTCTCGCCTGTCCGCTTGCGAGTCATCTCGACCAGCCCGAGCGGGCTGATGTTCGAGATCTTCGTGCGGGAGCGGTCCTTCTTCAGCGCCGTCTCAAGCGCCTTAATTACGGCCTGCTTGTCGCGCGCATTGTTCATGTCGATGAAGTCGATGACGATGATACCACCGATATCACGCAGGCGAAGCTGTCGGGCAATCTCCGTGGCTGCATCCAGGTTCGTCTTCGCAATGGTCTCCGCAAGACTGCCGCCTCCCGTAAATTTGCTGGTGTTCACGTCGATAACCGTGAGCGCTTCCGTCTCGTCGATCACCAGCGACCCGCCAGACTTGAGGAAGACCTTCCGCTTGAGGAGGCGATCCATCTCGGCCTCGAGCTTGTAGTTGTCGAAGATCGGCTCCTGGCCATCATAGAGGTAGATACGTCCCTTGAGCTTGGGGGAGATGCGGTCGAGGAGCTCATTCGCCTTTTCGTACTCGGCTGGCTGGTCAATAACAAGCTTGCTCACGTCTGAACCGAACACGTCTCGAATGGTCTTGTAGAGCAGCGTCAGGTCCTGCTGAACCAGCGCCGGGGCAGACATCTGCTTTGCTCGCGTCTGCACCTCCCGCCAGGTCTGGATCAGAAAGTCACGGTCCGCGCGGAGCTCCTGCTCGGTCTTCTCTTCAGCCTCGGTGCGGATGATGAGGCCGAATCCTGGAGTACGGAGCGCGTCGCCGATCTTCTTGAGCCGGTCCCTCTCCCGCGCGTCCTCGATCTTGCGCGATACGCCGAGGTTGTCGCCCTCTGGCATCAAAACCAGGTATCGCCCCGGAAGCGATATTCGCGTGGAGACCCGCGCGCCTTTGGTAGACCGGGGGCCCTTGATTACCTGTACCAGCAGCTCCTGGCCCACCTTCAGGACGTCCTTGATGCGCTGCTGGCGCAGCATGGATCGCCGCGGCGCACGCGGGCGGGGAGCCGGTTTGCCGTCCGGCCCCTGCGGCGCTTCCTCTGCGCTCTCCTCAGAGTCAGCGGCGTCATCGCCATCCTCGGACTCGTCAAGGTCGAGCTCGACGCCCGCCATCACCTCGAGCGCACTCGCCTCTTCTCGAGCAAGGGCCTCGCGAGCATCTTCCACTGATTCGACATCGATCTCCCGGTCCTCGGCTGAATCCATCAGGGTCCCGTCGGTCTCTGCCCCCGCGGACTCGTCCGGTGCTGGAGTGCCGCGCTTACCGCCGCGGTTGGGGCCAGCTTGAGCCCTCGGTCGCTCTTCACGCGCCGTTCGGCTACTTGCAGCGGGAGATTCACCCCCCTGGTCACTGGGCAGCTGCACGTCGCCAACGTAGAGGAACGCATTGCGCTCCAGGCCAATGTCGACAAACGACGCATCCATCCCGGGAAGCACATTTGCCACGCGACACTTGTAGAGGCTTCCAACCACTCGTTCGGAGCGCTCAATGTGGAGCTCAACGAGCTTGCCCTCTTCCAACACGGCGATGCGCGTTTCGCGCTCTCCCACGTTTACAATGATCTCTTTTGACATAGCGACTCATTTCCTCTGTGGCCGCATCGGGGAGCAGCGATCATTCCCGCTGCGCGCCGTCCGGCCAGAAACTCAAATTCTTCGCGCACCTTAGTTGGCCCACAGGGCTTAGCCCGCCAGTTTGGCCGGACATTCCAGGGCGGGCGTCTCGGCGGTCACATCTCCGGCGGCATCGTTCGCGCTGCAAAGGAGCGCGAGCCGGTGCGCACGTCGAACCCGCATTCCCGGTGCAGTGAGCGCGAGGTGCGCTATGACTTCGTTAGGCTTGGCTGCACCGGCCTCTCCAAGACCAACAAGAATCTGTATGCGGGCCCGCCCGCTCGCTGCGTTAACGTCGAGGGCCTCCATGGCATACACGTACGGGCGAATATTCACCAGCTTTGTTCGCCCTTCACGGGAGCGCGAAATGGTTACGTCCGCTGCCTTGAGAAACTCGTCTATCGCCAGATGCACCAGCGGTCCGTTCTCAGGGTCGAAGTCGCAGGTAAGCTCATAAAGCGCCCGGTCGAAGCCGTTCAACAGATCACGAGAGCCCGCCTCGGGGATGAGCTCTGCGGTTCGAATGCGGATGCCGGATGGAAGGACAGCATTCAGACGGGCCACAAGCTCAGGTCCAGAAACTTCGGAGGTGAACTCGACGGCCGCAGCCTCTGCCGCGCCAGTCACTCCCGTGCTGAGGGCCGATGCGAAGGCGATGCGCTCCCTCGGGTTGAAGCCCGCAGAGAAGGCGATGGGAAGCGCAGCACGCCGAATGGCGCGCTCGAAGGTTCGAAGGATGTCGAGGTGTCCGAGCCAGCGGACGGCTTCACCTTTTTCAAACGTAAGTAAGTACTTAGGCATACGAACAGCAGTCGAGGAAATATCTTGGGGATACCTGCAGGTGGTTTGACCGTAAGCGCGTCCAGGCGATCCAATCGAGCGCCAGACCGAGTTTGAGGGGGTGGATGCCTCGGAGGAGACACCCACCGCCATTTCGTTACTAACCCTTGGCGTCCTTCTTCGCGGACTTGCCCTTCTTGGCGAGTCCGGCGATCTTCGCCTTCTTCTCCTTCTCACTCAGCTTGTCGAACTGCGGCTGGCAGCCAGCGCAGCAGAAATGCACGCGCGAGTTGCCGACGACCTCGCCCTTATCGGCGGTATTGTGCGTCTTGATCGCTTCGCCCGTCATCGGGCAGGTCCAGACGTCGACCAGCTTTGCGTTCTTGGGCGCCTTGGCGGGAGCCGCGAACGCTGCGCTGCTGATAGCGATCGATGCGATGCACAGTGCCAGGATCTTCTTCATCTGCTTCATTCTCCTTCGCCTCGGATCGAGGCGTCGCGGACATGCAATATGCCACGGTTTTACTCGGGGCAGGGCGCCGTTCGCATTTACGAGCGGGCCCGGGTGTCGAGGACGGCAACCAGCCGGCGCGGTTCGCGGGGGTATGCGGACCTGACCGGGAGTGTGCCTCGGGAGCCTGGCGGTGCAACTCCCGGATACACGGTTAGTTCAACCGTATTTTACCGTAAGCGAATCGGAAAAAGCAAGCAGTTCCTTGCAGTCGTCTTCCGAAAAAGAAGGAAATGCAGTGGAGACCGCGGAATCTCGGTAACGAACGCGCCTCTCCATGATGCTTGAACAGTGGGGTCATCTGCACGATGTCTACAGTTACGTGTTTGCGCTGCCACCGCGATGACGCGGGTCTTGAGGGTCCGCCAATGGGCGGAGAGCTGGGAGACCGGATTCTTGCTTCGATCTGTGCACAGTGCTGGGCAGACTGGGTGGGCCAGCAGGCCATTCTGATCAACCACTACGGACTGCAGATGTTCGACCGAGATGATCGCCGCAAGCTCACCGAGGCGATGAAGGATTTCCTGAACCTGGAGCCGGCGGCCAATGGGAACGCCTGAAGGGACCAGATAGATGGCGGACCCGGTACCTGTGCTTGACGAGAGGCTCCGCGAACGATTTCAAGGTGCGCTGGTGGGACTGGCTGTTGGCGACGCGCTCGGCGCACCGCTCGAATTCCAGCCTGCCCGCGCCCCGGCTGAGTACGTGACGGAGATGGTTGGCGGGGGCTGGCAGAAGCTCGCTCCCGGCGAGTGGACGGACGATACCCAGATGACGGTGCTGGCCGTGGAGAGCCTTCTCCAGCGGGGCGTATTCGATCCAGATGACGTTGCTCGGCGATTTGTGCAGTGGATGCGGACAGGTCCGAAGGATGTGGGCCATCATACCAGGCAGGTGCTGGAGCTAATTTCCTCTGGAGCGCCATGGGAGAGCGCCAGTCGGGAAGTTCACGAGTCGGAACCGGAGAACGCCCCGAACGGTTCCCTCATGCGGTGTATGCCGCTCGGTCTCTTCTTCTACAAGCACCCCGAATTTGCAGCGCTGCTTTCGCCCGTATTCTCACGCATTACTCACGCTCACGCCGACTGTGAGTGGGCCTGTACATTTCTAAATGTTGCGATCTGCGGGCTGCTTCAG
>JBBRJW010000339.1:0-4539 GCA_038218705.1 Chthonomonadales bacterium
CCGCGACCTGGGCAGTTTTGTCGAGGAGGCAAAGGGTCGCATCGAAAGACAGGTGGCGCTGCCGACCGGTTATCATCTTGAATACGGCGGCACGTATGAGCACCTGCAAAGCGGACGCGCCCGGCTCATGCTGGTCGTCCCGGTGACTTTCGCTCTCATCTTCGTGCTGCTGTTTTCGACCTTCGGGAGCGCGCGGCAGGCTCTCCTCGTGTTCACGGGAATTCCGTTTGCCATCACAGGCGGCGTCCTGGCGCTCTTACTCCGGGGACTTCATTTTTCGATGTCAGCCGGGATCGGCTTTATCGCGCTCTTTGGTGTCGCAGTGCTTAACGGTGTGGTGCTCATGACCTTCATCAATGAGCTTCGGCGAAAGGGCGTCTCCATGCGGGAAGCCGTTGTTAGTGGCTGCCTGACACGCTTGCGGCCCGTTCTAATGACCGCGACTGTCGCCAGCATCGGGTTTCTGCCAATGGCGCTCTCCCACGGCGCAGGGGCGGAGGTGCAGAAGCCTCTGGCTACGGTGGTGATTGGAGGGATCATCACCTCCACGGTGCTCACTTTGTTTGTCCTCCCCACACTCTATGCCTGGTTTGAGCGGGATGCTGTTTCGGTAAAGGAAATGTAGATAACAGTCGGTTACCCCTGCTCAAGAGATCAGGCGAACTGTCGCTGAGATCGCAGGAGAATGTAAGATGCCCATCGTTTCACGCGCACATAGTGACCATGAAGGCCATTCTCATCCCCGTGGCGAAGGCGACGAGCACCAGCATCACCACGGCGGAGCCGTGCATGTTCGTGGTGCCACGCAAGGGCCGATGCTCTGGATTTCATGCAGGACAAGGACGGCAAGAAGGCGATCCTTGCGCCATAAGAATCAATACCTGACACTCGCTCCTGCCGACCAGAAGGGGTGTGGCGAAGTCCGACCTAAAGCGCCCGTGCCGTAACTGAGATCGAGTTGGACATTCCGACTGGTAATAAAGGCAACACCTGCGTCAAAGATCAGAGATGACCTTCCGTTGCGGGCTTCGGGTGCCTGCAAGCCCATATCTATAAACGGGTTGACGCGCGATGTCGGATTATAGTTGAGCGTCACCGCAAGCAGTCCTGTGGTGAAGGTTCGTCCCGAGCCATCCTCATAGATTCCGATGCCGACGTTTGGGTTGAGTGACCATTGCTCGGACATGGCCCAATCTGCTACAAGCCGTAAATCGCCGGTTACATGATTAACTGTGAAATCCCCGGAGCCCGAAGCCGGGAACAGGCGGAAAACTGTTCCGAGGGAAGGACGATTGCCCGGCGCGCGCTGATCCTGGAAATGGTATTTGAACCCGAAGGAGAATGGAGCAAGACCGGCAGTGTTGCTCACGCCCGCCATCGGATCAGAGGTACGCAGAAAAGTGAAGTTGTTCCCTTCAATGCGTCCTTCCCAGCGGTTGTTAATACCGATCCGGAGGAGTGTGGGGATAAAGGAGGTGCGTGTGCTGACACCATCATTCTTACGGAACTCTTGCTGGATGCCTAGTTCAATTTGGAAGCGCTGAGGCCCGATGACGTTGCTGCCGTCTGCGATACCGGGGCGGTCAGGATTGATGAGGTCGGGTTGCGGGTCGGGTTTCCCTTGATTGGGGGAAGGCTGCACTGTGGCTTGTGCAAGCACAGTTGACGGAACAGCCGACGCAGCGATCAGCGCGAACAGCACTATAATTTGCCACCGAAAAAGCAGCTGATTCATACTGTCTCCTTTGTTGAGATGTCCTTGTAAGGCGGAAAGCCTGCGCCTAATCTATGAGTTTGTTTCACCAGAGGAAAAGGGCGCACTTATGACTCCATCATTCAGCAGGGCCGCCGACCTTCGACAGGCCCTGCTGCTGACAGACATCACGCTCGTATGGATGACGTTTGAAGGGGCCGTATCGCTCGTGCTCGGCCGGGCCTCGCACAGTCTACTTCTGGAAGCCTTCGGCATTGACAGCATCGTGGAGTTGTTCAGCGCGGGCGTGCTGCTGTGGCGACTTCGGGTAGAGGCGTCCGCCTGGGCCGATGAAGCTGTCATCGAGAGCGCAGAGAGACGGGCTTCTCGGCTCGCTGGCTATACCCTCTATATCCTCGCCGTCTACGTGGTGCTCAGTTCAGCATATGGCCTGTTCCTGGCCCACCGGGTCACAGACACGCATGAGAGCGCCTGGGGAATTCTCATTGGGCTGATAGCCAAGATCGGGATGCCGATCCTGGCCGGCTTCAAGCTAAAGGTTGCGGCCCGCCTCAGCTCTCGCGCACTCCGGGCGGATGCGATGGAGGCGATCACCTGCGGCTACCTTTCTATCGTCTCAATGGTTGGTCTGGCAGCCACGCGGCTGCTCGGCGCGGTAAGGGTGGCCGGATCGGTAACCGTCGGGCGGCCAGGATTAGCGGCCGGCCTCCTTACCGTCGTCGCCCGGCTTCTCGCTGGCTCCGGCCGCGTCTGCTGGCGCATTGCAGTCGCGGGCGAAGGTCAGTCGATCGCGCAGCGCCGCCAGGCGGGCTGCACCGGCAGGATTGGGCCGGGCGTCCACATGGTCGGCCGCGGAGAAGATGCGCACCTGCGATGAGAGCGAGTAGTTAGCATGCCCGTCATTCAGCACGAGCTCGCCAAAGGTCGCAATGAAGCCCTTGCGCGGGTAGTCGATATGGCCTCGCCACCCTCCCTCGTCGGTCATAGGGGCGACGTGCCACTGCGCCTTCCGGAAGTCCTTCGTGTCCGACATAGCCTGCCAGAGCCGCGCATCCTTCACGGGCGCGTTGACCGACATGTGCAGATCGAGTCCGGAGTCTGTGGTCGCAAACTTCCAGGTGGGCTGCGGAAGCGGAGTGCCCTCAGCGAGGGAGCGCGCAAAGGCCGCCAGCACGCTGAAGACGCGGAGCCTATCCTCGAGTCCATGCCCGGAGTTCGGCGCGTACATCACGTACTTTGGCCCTTTGAGCGCGTCCCAGTAGAGGTTGAGGGAATCCTGCGACCAGTAGGGGTCGTTGGAGCCGAGGACGATGAGCTTGGGGAGGGTGAGGATGGCCCGATAGCTGTAGGGATCGACGAGCTGTATGAGCTGCTTTCCGCGCTCCGTGCCGAACTTGTCTGTAAGGCCAAGGTCCGTATAGTTGTGGATCTGATCGCTGGGCTTGCCGTACGCCTCGATCTGGTGGGGAATCTGCGCCGGGATGTTGAGCGTATCGATCACCATCGGGGCGATGCCCTTGATACGCTTGTCGCGGCTCGCGCCAGCCAGCCAGGTCGACCATCCGCGCTTGGATGCGCCGGTGATCAGAAAGTCCGTGATCGGCGCGCGCTTATCCTTACGGGTCCACTCCTGGATAGCGTCCATCGCCTTCAGGATCGCCTTCGTCATCGGCAGCTGGAGAGGCCAGGTGTCGTCACTGGTTTCCAGGTATTTCTGAAAGGTATGCGCGACCAGCGCGTCCTCGGTCAGGCCGTCGAACAGCGGCTGATTGGGGATATCGTAGAGGATTGCAAACGATGCCCCCGTGGCCTGCGCTGCCACCGAGGCCACCTGGTTCTCGGAATCGCTGCCGTGGCCGCCTGTGTTCAGGAGGGTACAGAAGTGCGGATGATCGAGCTTGAGCGGGCGAACGATCACCAGCTTGTGCGTCCAGGGCGCGCCCTGCCAGGTCTGCGATGTGAGCTTAAGCTCCACGGCGATGGCGCCCTCCACGGGCGTCTCCGAGACCTTCTCCCAGCGGTAGGCCGGGTCCGGCGCACGCAGGTAGGCTGCCAGATCCGCATGCGCGGAGCGGGATGTTAGAGCCAACAGAGCCACAAGGGTGAGTGCGAAGCAGCGCAACATGTGATTCCTCCGATAGGTTCCGACTGCGATCAGTCCGGCGCCCGATGTCGCCTTGCGTGCTGCGACATCCACTATTGTGGCACGTCTGCGGTCGGCAGGCGCACCGTATCCGATCCCGCAGGGCGAGCGCATCCAAATTGTGAGACTGTGGCCGAGATAAGCGTTGTCCCAGCCCGCCCGCGTCTGCCCGGCCTCCATCCCGCGCCATCGTCTCCCGGCACACCGTGAGCCGGCTGCCGAAGATCGACGGCCTGACCGTGTTACCGGTGAGCGACCTGCTGGAGGCGCTGCGGATGGTTTGTGCGATCGCTCGTTGTTTCCGCTCCCCCGAGCCCTCCATTTCCTCCCCCACAGGCGAGAAGTTGAGGCTGGATGGTTTGTGAAACTGCTCGCTCACTATTTCCTCTCCCCCGAGCCCTCCCCTGACCGCTCGCTCGCATCGCGCCAACGGCGCTCCGTCTCGAACTCTGGTGTCGCGATACTCTCTCGCTAAGGGAGGGGCGTGCGCACTCGCTCCCTCCCGGCGCAATGAAATCCATGCACCGTGAACAGCGTGAGAAGCGCCTGCCGGGAACTCTCCCTGCTCCAAGGCGCGAGCCAACACTCGCCCCGCTCGAACCAGCACGCGAAGCCGGGGCCATTGGCAAGCGATTTCAGTCACCCCTCCCTTAGCGAACGAGCCGAGCGAAGCTTGAGTGAG
>JBBRJW010000340.1:0-4527 GCA_038218705.1 Chthonomonadales bacterium
TGCAGGCGACGAGGCGTCGGCACGTCAGACCTTGAAGCGTACGTGAAGGATATCGCCGTCCTTCACCAGGTACTCCTTGCCTTCCAGTCGCATCTTGCCAGCCGCCTTTGCATCGTCCCAGCACCCGCCGGCCGAGCGAAAGTCCTCAAAATCGACGAGCTCTGCCCGGATAAAGCCTCACGCCAGGTCGCTGTGGATAGTGCCAGCTGCGGTAACTGCATTGCTCCCGGTCGGCACCGTCCATGCTCGTACCTCGTCTTCGCCAACGGTGAAGAAGCTGATCAGGCCCAGCAGCCGGTAGGCCGCGCGGATAAGCCGATCGCGCGCCGCCTCTTTGATACCCATCGCCTCCAGAAACTCGCGCTCCTCGGCCGGCTCCATCTGAGCCACTTCCATCTCGATTTTGGCGCAGAGCGCAATGAGCGGCTCACCCTCCGCCTCCGCCGCGGCCGCCAATGGTTGAAGCGCTTCCGGAAGTTCGGCTCCGACCTGGTCCTCGCCGATGTTTGCCACGAGAATCAGGGGCTTGCCCGAGACAAAGGCGTAGCTGCGAATCGTCCGGCGCTCGTCGTCGGTAAGGTCGAGCGATCGGATGGGGCGGAGCGTGTCGAGGTGCGCCTTGACCTTATCGAGAACCTGGTGCTCGGCCGCCTCGGCGGTCGACTCGCGCTTCTGAAGGCGCGCCTTCTCCAGGCGCTCGAGCCTTCCTTCCACGACGGTGAGGTCCGCAAGGAGCAGCTCCTCCTGAATGCGTTCGGAGTCGCGCAGGGGATTCAGGCCATCCTCCGGCAGAGGAACAGACTCGTCCGCGAACGCGCGCACAACCAGTATCAGGGCCTCCATGTTGCGCACTGCGGCAAAGAAGTCCGCGCCGAACTTGTCTCCCTGACCCTGGCGCTCTGAGCGCTCAACGCGGGCTCCGCCCTCCGTGAACTCTATCGTTGCGGGTGTGATCTTCTTCGGGGCGCATCGTTCCACGGCGAGGTCGAACCGATCATCTGGCACCGGGATGACACCGACGTTTACTTCGGTGCCTCCAAACCGGTTGAGCTCTACCGCGGAGCGGGTGAGGGCGTTATAGAGACTGGTCTTGCCGGACTGGGGCAGACCGATGATGCCAACTTTCATACTGGTTCCTGGTTCTCCGTCGATACGGGGTGACGCGCCGCGTTGCGGACAGCGTATAATAGCACGTAGCAGTGCGGGCCGGTTTGTCGATCATGGGCCCTGAAGGAGCAGACCGCGATGGATTCAGAGGCACAGGGTTCGACAGATTCGGGCTCGGAGAGGCTCTCCCGGCGCCAGCTTCTGGCTCGCGCCACGGTCCTTGCGGCTGCGGCCACGCTGATTGGCGGCAACGAGGCTGCGCTCATCGTCGACGTAACTACACACCGAGTACCGATGCGCGGTCTGAATCGACCCATCCGTGTTGCCCAGATAAGCGACCTGCACCGCTCCTGGTGCGTTTCCGATCGGTTCGTCGGGGATGTCGTTCAACGGACAAATGCGCTGAAGCCCGACGTTGTTCTCCTGACAGGCGACTATGTGACACGCTCCTCCGCCTACATGGAGAGCTGCGGCGAGCATCTGGCCAGCCTGCGCGCCCCCCTCGGCGTCTTCGCGATTCTGGGCAACCATGACTACTGGTGCGACCAAAATCGCGGCGCGCGCGCAATCCGGGAGCGACTGCGCAGCGTTGGCGCAGAGCTGCTGATTAACCGGAACGAAAAGCTCGACTGCGGCTTACGCCTTGTCGGCCTCGACGACTGCAGGGCCGGCCGGCCGGATATCGAGGCGGGTTTCCGAAGGATCGGCCCGGCCGAGCCAGTACTGGCGATGACCCATAACCCGCTGCTCTTTCCATCCATCCGCGACAGACGGTGCGTTGCAGTAGCGGGGCACACGCATGGCGGGCAGATCATGCTGCCATACGTAACGGAGGCCATATTTTACCAGCGTACCCCGTACCTGCGCGGCTGGTACCACACTGCCGGCGATCCGAGCTCTCTGTACGTGTGCCGCGGCCTCGGTACGGTCCATCTTCCAATGCGGATCAACTCCACCCCTGAGATCGCCTGCTTCGACCTGCTGCCAGCCTAGCCCGGCCCACCGGCGAAGGTGGCCTGGCACCGATCGGAGAGTGCGCCGCGCATCCGCTTCAGCGCCTCCTCCACCTCTGTTTCGCCAAGTGTATGATCCGGAGAGCGGAAGCTGAGCGACAGGGTGAGACTCTGCGTGCCTTCCGGCAGCGGCTCGCCCCGGAAGAGATCGACGAGTCGGAACTCCTCTAGAAGCTCGCCTCCCTCGGCCCTCACCACGTTGGCTACCTCCGCATATTCGACCCCAACGGGGGTACGGGGCGCGAGGTCTCGGGTAATGGCAGGGAAGCGCGAGATCGGACGGAACTGCCGATCGGTTTCGCTCGCCGCCGCCCTCAGGCCCTCCAGGCTCAGCTCAAAAAGGTAGACGCGCTCGCGCAGCCCCAGCTCGGCGGCCACTCCCGGGTGAATCTCTCCGAGAATGCCTTCCGGCGCTCCGCCCCGCAAGCCGATGGTGGCAGTGCGCCCTGGATGGAACTGCGGCAGCTCGGAGGCCCGCGCCTCCAGCGGGCGGAAGGTGAGCCCCTGCGCTCCCAGGTCTGCCGCCAGTCGCTCCACCACTCCCCGGGCGGCATAGAAGTCGGCTGGTTCGCTGGAGAGCTCTTTGCGCCAGCCGGCCTCGCCGAGACGGCCCATGAGCAGGCCAGCCACCGCCAGGTACTCCGTCGGGCGTACTTCGCCGGCGGATGGCTCATTTTGCCAGACACGGCCCACCTCGAACAGGGCCAGCGAATGGGCGCCATAGCGGCCGTTGTGCTGGGCCGCGGCCACCAGGCCGGGCAGCAGCGAGCGCCGGAGCCCGCCGACTTCGGCTGAGAGGGCATTCCGCACGGGCACACGCCGCTCCGCGCTATCCGGACCATCGAGCCGGGAGGGCGGGGTGAGGCTGTGAGTGATGACCTCCTGGAGTCCGCCGCTCACGAGCGAGCGCTTCACTTTCGTGATGAATGCGCCGAGCGCGCTGTCGCCTCCCTGCGTGGTTGCGCCACAGGGCAGCGCCTCCGGGATATTCTCGAACCCGTGGATGCGGCCGACCTCCTCGACGAGGTCCTCCTCGATGGTCACGTCCGACCGGAAGGTCGGCGCGACAACACTGAGCACGTCATGGACCCCGCTGGACCCTGTCTCGACTTCGAAGCCCAGGGCCCTCAGGGCGTCGGCACAGATATGCCCGCTCAGCTCCATTCCGAGCAGGGCGCTGGCGCGCTCTACCCGCAGGTCGAGCCGTCGCTCGCCCGTGGGGTGGGGGTACTGGTCAATAACGCCCTCGCTCGCGCCTGTGAGGCCCATCTGGGCGAGCAGGTCGCAAGCCCGATCGACCGCCCGCCGCGCCAGGTCCGGGTCGACCACGCGCTCATAGCGGTAGCTCGCCTCGGTGCGGAGGCCCAGCGCACGTGAGGTACGCCGGATGGAGAGGGGAGCGAAGTGAGCGGATTCGATCAGTATCCGGCTTGTCGAGGGGCTTATCTCGGTCTCAGAGCCGCCCATGATGCCGGCGATTGCCACGGGCTTCTCCGCGTCCGCAATCACCAGCATCTCCGGCGAGAGGGCGCGCTCCTTGCCGTCGAGCGTCGTAATCGACTCGCCCTGGCTCGCCGTGCGAACGATAATCCGGCCACCCGCCAGCCTGTCAAAATCGAATGCGTGCAGCGGCTGGCCCATCTCGAGCATGACGTAATTCGTGACGTCGACCACATTGTTGACGGATCGGAACTCGAGGCCGACGGTGGCCTGAAGCCGTTGGATCATCCAGTCCGGGGTTGGGCCGATCTTGACGTTCGTCAGGATTCTGGCGGCGTAGCGGGGACAGAGCTCCGGCGCTTCGAGGGTGACACTGGTGAGGAGCGCGACCGCTCCACCCCCCTGGGAAGGGGTCGGGTGTACTCCTCGCAGCGGAACGCCATAGAGTGCGGACACTTCGCGGGCGACGCCGAGGATTGAGAGGCAATCGCCGCGGTTAGGCGTGACGTATACGTCGATTACGGGGCCGAGACCGGATGTCTCGATGCCCTCGACTTCGAGGCCGCCCATCGTGAGTTTCGCCGCGATCTGCTCCGCGGAAGCATCGATTTCAACGAACTCCTTGAGCCATTCCAGGGGAACGCGCATGGTTACAAACTCCCTGCCAGCACGGCGGCAATCAGAACTGTTTCAGGAAACGAACGTCGTTCTCGAGGTAGAGCCGCAGGTCGTTAACGCCAGTCTGCAGCATATGTGCTCGCTCAATCCCGAGTCCGAATGCGAAGCCACTATATCGCTCCGTGTTGATACCGTAGGCCTTGAGGATGTTCGGGTGGATCAGCCCTGCGCCGCCTAGCTCCAGCCATCGGCCCTGCCAGGAGATGGAGTAGTCGACTCCGGGCTCGACGAACGGGAAGAAATCTGGCCGAAATCGAACGAGCGTCTCCTGGCCGAACATCTGCCGTGC
>JBBRJW010000341.1:0-4523 GCA_038218705.1 Chthonomonadales bacterium
GATCGACTAGTGCGACGCGGCCCCAACCTCGCGCGGCAGATGCTCTCGATTTGCGAGCGAATGATCAGCGCCGCGAGTGGCCGCTGCAGTGATGGACCCGAGACTGCCATGCTGCCGCATCGCAGTCACGCCCCGAGAGAAAAGCCCAACGCCCGCCATCTTTACTGCGCTGCCCGTCACCCCACCGCGCCACCGACCGTAGAGCGCCAGAACTGCGCCGCCGATCGCGAGGGCCAGATGCGCCGCAGGCGTCGATGGCAGCCCGACAGGCTGTCCGCCCCGGATGCGAAAGCGCCCATCGAGCTCTGCGGAGGGAAGAACCTGCAGGTCGTTTTCAACCCCCAGCACGCCGGGGGTGGCCGCCACCGTGCGGAACAGAGCGTCGATCTCGTGTGCCGCCACGGACCCGGTCAGGGTGATCATTCCATCGGCAGCGCGGACCTGCACCGCTCTTGGATTTCCAACGACGTGCCCGATGCGCGCTCGGACGCGCGCCGCCAGCGTTTCAGGCCCTACGGCTTCCGTGGACATGAGTGCGCGAGCCTCGGCCGCGAGGCCCTGTGCGCGCCGGCCCAGATCCCGGATGCTGACGTCTACCGAATGCTGAGCGCTGCGAACGCCGCGCTCAGCCTGCTGGCGCAGGCGAGCGCGCCTGCGGGAGCCCTGATCGGGGTCCAGCAGCCACATCGCGGTCGCACCAACCAGTGCGCCCTTCACAAAAGTTATCGCTCTCATCTGTTGTTCGGCCCGTTCTCGTCCCGATCGGGACGGCTGCAGTGATAATCTTGTTGACGGCTCGTCTGGCGGAGTGCCAAAGCGCGGCGGCCCTACCCGATACCAGAGTGCCTGTCGGGAAGACGCCTCGAATCGATGAAGGGTTCCGGAAGAAGGGCTGCAGGAAGAAACGGCGAGAATTGCATCAAGCCCCGACCATCACGCGGAGGCTATCCGCATTGCGGACTGCGTTGCCGCCCCCGTCGTTGTTGAAGTAGGCGTATACGTCCCGGCCGCCGGCACTCCAATCGTCGATGCGATCGCCCCACCATCGCAGGTCATCGTCTGCATAGGAGCCGCCATAGAGGTGGGCCGAATCAGGGCCGTGGAGCCGAACATAGACAAAAGGGGCGGTAGCGCGGAGCGTGCAGGCGAGACCTGCGCCGCTCATGACACAGTAGGCCGCGCCGAACTCTTCCAGGAGGGCGAACGTCTCCTCACGCTCCCAGCTCACGTGGCGAAATTCAACTGCCAGTCGGAGCGCGCCGTTCACCGCCCTGAGAAAATAGGCGAGGCGCTCGT
This sequence comes from Chthonomonadales bacterium, assembly GCA_038218705.1. Classification (GTDB taxonomy): domain Bacteria; phylum Armatimonadota; class Chthonomonadetes; order Chthonomonadales; family Chthonomonadaceae; genus JBBRJW01. The sequence continues at coordinate 1,297 of JBBRJW010000341.1, forward strand.
AGTCGTACTCCATCCCTGGAGGAAGCTGAACCAGGAGAACGCCCTCGTTTGGGCCGAGCGCGTGCATTCCCTCTGTGATGGTGGCAATCCATCTCTCCGGCTCAAATAGCCTGGCTCCATGCGTGAGGCCGCGTGGAGCCTTTACCGTAAAGCGGAAGCCGTGGGGAAGGCGGGAGGCCCAGCGGCGGAACGCCGGCTCGCCGGGCCAATGATAGAACGTGCTGTTTACCTCTACCGTACGATATCGCTCCACATAGAGGCCGAGTCGCTGGGTCGCAGGAAGGCCTTCGGGGTAGAGAACGCCATTCCAGTGATCATAGCTCCAGCCAGATGTACCGATGTAAACCGCCAACGCGCCGTTCCCTCCGGCGCCGGAGCTATTTCGCGGGCGGCGCCTTGGGCTCAGAAGCCTTCTGCGCGTGCGCAGCAGCCGCCTTAAACTCGGCGGTCGGCTCGTCGAGCCACTCCACCTGCAATACTGGATGGAGCTGGATCATGTTACCATCGGGCTTGTTTTTACCCCAGGCGCGGCTGAAGAACCCGATGCCTGTCACGCGCAGGTGGCCCTTCACCGCCTTCTGAGTTGTCTCGGGCGTGATTCGACTCTTCAGCGCCTCGCGCGCCGATTTGATTCCGTAGAGGAAGGGGCTGTTCGGGCTGGTGCGGGTAGGGTCGGGATCTGGCATCTCCAGAACGATCTGCTTTCCAGATGCGCCCTGAATCACCACCCGATAGTCCCCGTCCGGCATAAGGCGCACCTGCGCTAGATCGGCTTCGACCGTAAACGTGCTGGTCTCCACCGGCTCAACTCGCTTCTCCTGAAAGGCCGGTGCTTCGCCCACGAGCGGGATCGATTTGGGGCGGGTCAGGGCGAGCAGCTTCTCGATCGTGCTCTTCTGCGGGGTGAGCTTCACTTTGTGCGCGTCGAGATCCGCGCCAGTCTTAACGGCCCAGCGATCGCCCCCCACAGGCGGTCGGGCTGGCAGCTGGTCTTGCGCGCCCACTGGGAGCGCATATGCAAATAGAGTAAGCCCGGCGGCGGCAGCAAGGCGGAAAGTGCTTGTCACGAGTGGTTGCTCCCTCAGAGAAAGAACGCGGCGCGGACCGCCGGTCTAACCCCCTGTTCGACAACGGTCCACGGCGCTCCTGCTCTCTCCGCCAGTGGCGGATGATGCCGAACAAGGCTCGATCAGCAAAATAATCGAACAAAGAGTTTGACAATGCGGTGAGGCCCAGATATAATCGAATGAAGGACTGCCCGGTCCGTACGCCCCTGCCTTCCTGATTTCTTCCAGAGTGTTGGCTCATCCCACACTCGCTGCCGGAGAAGGAGACGCTTTGAACCGACCGATTCATGCTTCCGCCGCAAGGCGGGCCTTTACCCTGATTGAGCTGCTCGTTGTCATCGCGATTATCGCGATTCTCGCAGCCATTCTCTTCCCTGTCTTCGCGCAAGCCCGTGAGTCGGCACGGCAGACCGCGTGCGTTTCGAACGGCCGCCAGATCGGCATCGGCCTCTGCATGTACCTGCAGGACTTTGACGAGTCCTTTCCGCCGGCGGATTACGGCGGTCCCGTAACGTCGCCGCCCTACACGCAGTTCGCCTGGTACTCGGGCGCAGGAGGCTCCGTCTTCTACCCGCCCTGTTGTTTCGACCTTCTTCAGCCGTATGAAAAGAACGCGCAGATCCACAAGTGCCCGTCGGATGCCTCCGGCCTGCCCACAGCTAAGCTGCCGCTGGGCGTGAACGGCGATGGCGCGCCGCTCCAGCCGCTCTCCTACTGTCTGAATCGGTACTTCTACTACAACCGCTCGACAACGCCCTACTCGTTCAGCCCTTCCGCCGGTTACCCGCTTGCAAGCATACCCGCCCCCTCGAGCAAGATATTTGTGGCAGAGAGCGCCTCCGCGCTCGGCCGCGAGTTGATCGGGCCGAGTAACCTGAGCCTGGTGACAGCCGGGCAGCCCCCGCTCTTCACGCGACACCGGGCTGGCGGCACCTATATGTACGCGGATGGTCATGCCAAGTGGCACAAGATGCCCGTGGCGTGGGACCCCTCTCAGCCAGGAGGCATCGTTTCCTCGGCGTGGAGCACCGTGCCAGACGCCTCCGTGAACGCGCCCACAGCGGCGTATCAGCAGTGGTTCCCCTGGACCGAGGGCGCAGAGCAGTGGTAGTCTGAGCCCACTCCGTGTGGCCGCCGAATTGTAAGCAAGCCTGCCCGCGCAATTGCACGGGCAGGCTTCGTCTTGTGCCGTATGTTGATGCGCGGTGGTCGACACAGTGCCAGGGGGCCGATCCGGCGCCCGACGATCTTGCCTATGTCCCGGATTATGCGCAGCGCCCACCAGTGGCCGGACCCCGTGGCCCGGAGCCTCGGCCCGAAGCGCCGCCTGCGGAAACGCGTCAGGCAGCAGGCGGCGTGGCCTTCTGTTTCGGCGGGCCATAGGCACGCACGCCGCCAATGAACATGGTATAGGGCTTGTGCTTGCCGTGCGTCTGTGCACTCAGAATCATGTAGAAGCTCTGTTTCACGGCAGAGGGCGATATAAACGGGTCGCCGGCACTCATCTGCCTGGTTCCGTCCAGCCACCAGCTCGCCGTTCTCGTTCGCGGGTCGAAGCTGCACCCGAAAGTGTGCTGCTTGCTGCGATCCAGGCCGTTCGGGCTGACGTTATTCGGGTTCTGCTGGTGTTCATAGTTCGGGTAGATGCCGTGCCAGTTGTGCACCGTCCCCGTCAGCCCCGGTCCGAAACCGCCCTCGTCGACATCCAGCTCCATCCAGCGCTCGAATCCATCGGGATCGGGAGCGTAGTGATCCTGCTGCTTGCCGTTATGTTCCGCGGGCATGAGCCATACGGCAGGCCAGTGGTCCGCGTCGTTGTCCGATAAGCGCACGTCAAACTCCACATAGAACCCCTCTGCGCCTGAAAGAAGGGGTAGCTTGCCCGCGCTGAAATCCCGGGGCGTACTGACCAGATCCCCGTCCAGTGTGATCGCCAGCTTGCCATGATCCGTAAGGTAGTGGTCCGCCGACGGCCCCTTCTCGCCAGCATACCACTGCCCGCTGAACCACTTATAGGCGCCGCTAGCGGCCGGCGCGATATCCGCGGCCTTCGGCTTCTCATTCAGAATGCAGCGGGTGTAGCCGAGCGCTGCTGCGCCGGGCGGAACCGCCGGGAGTGCAGGCGCAGGACGGCTCATCAACATAATTAGTAGCGCCATC
>JBBRJW010000342.1:0-4521 GCA_038218705.1 Chthonomonadales bacterium
CTGCTCGGCGGCGTGCTGAAGGACGGCGATGACAGCGGCCTCTGCGCCCTGGAGAGCGCACTGGCGCTCATCGGCGGCACCAGCAACTGCCACATGGCGGTATCGCAAGTGCCGCGCTACATCGAAGGGGTCTGGGGCCCCTACTATAGCGCTATGGTCCCCGGAATGTGGCTCTCCGAGGGCGGACAGTCGGCAGCCGGCAGCGCGATCGATCATGTTATCCACGACCACGCGAATGCAGAGGCCCTCCGGGCACAGGCGGATGCAGCGGGCACGACCGTCTACGAGCTGCTAAACCAGGCGGTCGCTCGCATCCACAAAGCAAGCGGGGCCGCAGAGCAGGCCTATATCACGCACGAGACCCATGTGCTCCCCTATTTCCTCGGGAACCGATCTCCGCATGCCGATCCCGACGCACGCGCCCTGATCGAGGGCGGAACACTCGATCGCTCGATCGATTCGCAGGCGCTCCGGTACTATGCCACCCTTCAGGCCGTTGCATATGGCACCCGCGACATCGTTGAAACGATGAACCGCTCGGGCTACAGAATCGATACCCTCTACGTGACCGGCGGGGGAACCAAAAACCCCGTCTGGCTGCAGGAGCACGCCGATGCAACCGGCCTAAAACTGGTCCTGCCGAAGACTCAGGAAGCCGTCTTGCTGGGCGCCGCGATGCTCGCCGCAGCGGGAGCGGGCGTCTACGTCTCCGTGCCCTCCGCCATGCGCGGGATGAGCGGAGCGGGCGCGATCGTAACGCCCAACGCAGGGCCCGCGGCGTACCATGCCGAGAAATTCCGGATCTTTCAGGAGCTCTACACGCAGCAGCAGCTTCGGCGTACCGCCATGCGGCCGTGGACTGATCCGGCCGCATCTGGTCAGGCGTGAAGCGACTCGCGGCACTCCTAATCGACCTCAGCGACGGGCAGCTCGGTCCGCTGCTGGTCCGTGCCGGGGCGAAGCGGACGGCCAGCTCTCTGACCCTCGTGACTGCTGACGGCACCGTCCTGGACGCGGTCTCCGTCGACCTGGCCGACCTGCCGGCGTTCGGAGCGCTTTCCGGGCTGGTGATCGTCTGCACGCTTGCGGTCGATGCCGCCCTCACGGAAGCGCTCGGCCTCGTTCCTCGGTTCGCAAAACCCATTGTCGTAATGCTCGGTCGCCCGGGCGATTCAGCCAGGCCGGTTAACGGCTCGGCCGACGGGCCAGCCCTGGATGCCGAGTTGGTTCAGCTCGACGCCACCCGTTCCGGCCGACCAGGCCGCCTGATCGGAGCCCTTCAGCGCGCCGCAAGCCGGTCTCGCTCTCCCCTCTCCGGACACCCAGCCGACCTCATTACGCTCACGCCGCCCACCCTTTCGTCTGATAGATCGATAATGTCCGTGCTCTTGCTTACCGGATCGGTGCGCGCCGGGGACGAGCTAAACGCGCCCGGTCTATCGGAAAACCTGCTGGTGGTATCGGTTCACGCGTCCGGGAGCCGGGTTGAGGAGGCCTCTGGAGGGGTGTGCATTCTTGAGCTCGCGGGTTCGGCAGCACTGCCGCGGCTCGCGAGGCTGCGAGCACCCGGATGGGCCGAAGCCGATGCGCTGCTGCTGGGCCTGGAGAACAAGCCTGAGGTAAGCCACACTGCCGCCAATCTGCTTCGCGCCATCGCGGCGGCGGAAACAGGTATTCCGACGCGAGCATCCGAGTTATTCGCGGGCCTCACACCGGAGCAGATCGAGAGGGAGCTTGCGAGCGCACAGGCAACGGGCCTGCTCGTTCGACTTCGCAATCGGATGCTCTTCGCGCCCCACTACGCGCTCTGGACACGCAGAGCGAGCTACCTGCTCATGCGGTACCACGAGCGGTTCCCAAATCGCTCGGGCCCAACGCGCGAGGAGTTGCGCGCGGGACTTCGGCTCGAGCCCGTGGCGTTCGGGGCGCTGCTAGCAAGGTGGATGCAGGTTGGCACGTTCCAGGAGACCGATGGACGCATTAGACTTACGAACTTCACCCCGAAGCTGAATAGCAGACAAGTCGAGCTCTTGCTGCGAATTGAAGAGGTCTATCGGTCGGCCGGCATCGCCGCGCCTCCGATCGCCGCAGCGAGCCGCGAGGTGGGAGCGCCTCCCGACGCCGTTCGCGCACTGCTGCCTATCGCCGTGGCTGCGGGGTCGCTTCGGCTCGTGACCGGGGATCGCTACTGCCATCGCGACGCAGAGGCGGAGTTCCGCGCCGAAGTTGCCGCGCGCATCCAGCAGCACGGGGAGGCTGCGCCGGCTGAGCTGCGCGATCACTTCGGCGTCAGCCGTCAGTGCGTTGTGGACATGCTGGAGATGCTCGACCGAGAAGGCTTTACGACGAGGCGAGAGGAGCGACGAGTTCTGGCGGAAACACCGCGCGAATCCCCTACTCCAGATGAAAGCTCATGATCGATGAGTCGTTCGTAAGTTCGGCGTTGAAACCCGTTCGGTCAAACTGAGCTGGTGGACGGACTCGCAGGCGCATCCTGCGCGACGTATGCATTGGGTCCGCATCTGGCGGAGCCACTGCATCCTCCGTCGCGACGCCATAGATCTCAAAGCCAGCCTTTACGAGCTTAGCAAGGGCTGATCCCGGACCTCCGTCGGCATCTCGCACAACAAGCTCAAGCATCCGAATACTGTCCTTAAGACGAAGCTTCGGCTCTACACGGGTGAGTACCGCCAGAGTCACTAGCACGAACATCGCTCCGCATACCGCGAGCTCTGCCGTACGCGGCCCCCCGCCAACGGCTATCCCGATCGCAGCCATCGCCCAGAGGCTTGCTGCCGTCGTCAGCCCGTGAACCGTCATGCCGTCCCTGAGAATTGCGCCCGCGCCCAGAAATCCAATCCCGGATACGACCTGCGCCGCTAGGCGGGTCTTGTCCGGTGTCCCGACACTCATCTGAACGGACGTGAGCGTTATGAGGCACGAGCCCACAGCGACCAGGATATGCGTGCGAAGGCCGGCTACCTGGCCCCGCAGCTGCCGCTCGACGCCAACCGCGCCGCCCAACAGCAGCGCCAATAGCAGGGCGAACGTCTGCCCGGGCAGGCCCGAGTAGTCGACGTGCCACCCGAAGAAGTCACTCATCGTCCCGCCCCGGGATGAGCTGCTGGCGCGCCTGGGTGACGGCTGCCGAGATCACGGATGAAGCGGTGGCGAGCGGTATGGCCTCCCTCGTCCCTCCGCGCTTTCCAAACTCCACGACACTCTCGGCAAGCCCCTTGCCTACAACTACCTGGAACGGAATTCCGATAAGCTCCATATCCTTGAACTTCACTCCGGTCCGCTCTTCGCGGTCATCCAGGAGCGTGTCGACGCCCAGCGCGGCTAGCTTGCGGTAGAGCGCCTCAGCCTCGGTGCGCTGTCCCTCGTCCTTGCTGTTTGCCACCACAACAGCGACCTCAAAGGGCGCAATGGAGATCGGCCATTCGATTCCGCTAGAATCGTGATGCGCCTCCACTGCAGCGGCGATCGTTCGACTGACGCCGAGCCCGTAGCAGCCCATGAGCGCCGGGAGCTTTTCGCCGCCGGGCGTCTGATAGACGCATCCCATATCGGCTGAGTACTTCGTGCCGAGCTTGAAGATATGGCCAACTTCGATACCCCGCGCCTCCTCCATCGATCCGCTCTCGCAGCGCGGACATGGATCGCCTGCAACGGCGGTGCGAATATCCGCAGTGATTCCGGCCTGGTAGTCGCGGCCCAATGCAACGTTGAGCAGGTGAGCGTCCGCCTGGTTTGCGCCCACCACATAGCCCACCCCGGCCCGGATCTCCTGGTCTACAATTATCTGCGGCTCACCAATGAGGCCGACCGGCCCCGCAAACCCAACGGGCGCTCCCGTGAGCGCCTCCACGATGGCAGGCGGCGCGAGCACCACAATCGGGGCCCCCAATGCGCGCCCGAGCTTTGGAAGGTTCAGCTCCCGGTCGCCGCGCAGCAGTGCGACGATCGGCACTCCGTCTGCCACGCAGACAATTGTTTTGATGAGCGAGAGCGCGGGAAGCCCGAGCAGCTCGCTCACCTGATCGATCGTGTGGGCGCCGGGCGTCGATCGCAGCTCGGCGGCCGGTACGCCCGCGCCAGGCGCTTCCGCACTCTGGCGAACTTCGGCCCGCTCGGCATTCGCGGCGTATCCGCACTCACGGCACCGTAGGACGGTGTCCTCGCCGCTCTCGGTGATCAGCATGAACTCGTGGTTCTCGCTGCCGCCGATCGCTCCCGGATCAGCTTCAACGGCCAGGTACTCGAGCCCACAGCGCAGGAAGATCCGCTCGTAAGCGCGATAGTTCAAGCGGTAGATGCGGTCGAGATCTTCCTGGTTCGAGTCGAACGAGTACCCGTCGAACATGGTAAACTCGCGTCCCCGCACGAGTCCGCCGCGTGGACGCGGCTCATCGCGCAGCTTCGTCTGGATCTGATAGAGGTAGATCGGCATCTGCTTCCAGGAGTTGAGCACGCCGCGAACAATGTCCGTGACCACCTCCTCATGCGTAAAGCCGAGAA
>JBBRJW010000343.1:0-4515 GCA_038218705.1 Chthonomonadales bacterium
GCGATCCGGATGCGACCGCACGCCTGATGCCCAATTACCGCGCGCCCTGGAAACTGCCAGAGTAACGGAGAGCAGGAGGGGCGATGAGACGAAGAGAGTTTATCACTGGCGCAGTAGGCGTCGGATTATTGGGAGGAGCGATTATTATGGGGGAGGCTTCGGCCGCCGCGGGCGGCCAGGGCGCAGGTGCGCGTGAGTTTTATGAGCTGAGGGCATACGACTTCGCCAGCGCCGTGCAGCAGACGCGGTTCGACGGCTACCTGGAGAAGGCTCTGGTTCCCGCGCTTAACCGGGCGGGCGTGAAGCCCGTGGGCGTATTCCATCTCGAAGGGCAGCCGGACAGCTTCAAGACCTACGTGCTGCTGCCGTTTCGCTCGGCCGAGGAGGCCGCGCGGCTGGCCGACCGCCTGGCGGGCGACCCGGGGCTGCAGACCGCTGGCGCGGACGTGATCGCCCTTCACGCCGCCGACCCGCCATACCGCCGCATGGAGAGCTCGCTGATGCTCGCCTTTAGCGGCGCTCCAAAGCTCCACGTACCCGCCGAGACGGCAGCGGGGCGCGGAATGGTCTTCGAGCTGCGAACGTACGAGAGCCATAACGAGCGTGCAGCGAAAAAGAAGATCGAGATGTTCAACGCGGGGGAGATCGGCATCTTTGAGCGCGCAGGCTTCCAGCCGGTATTCTTCGGGGAGACGCTCCTCGGGCCGGAGATGCCGAATCTCACCTACATGGTGACCTACGCCGCAGGAACCGACCGGGGCGCCTACTGGAACAAGTTCATGGCGGACCCGGAGAAGGCGCGTCTCTTTGCGATTCCGGAGTATCAGGACAAGGAGATCGTCTCCAAGATCGTCAGCAGAATGCTGAAGCCGACTTCGGCCTCGCAGATTTAAGGGCCTTGTCTATCCTATCACCCGCCGGAAGCGCCTGCTCCGGCGAAGCAGAGGCTCTCAATTCGCAGCTCCTGCCCCTCTGTGAGGAGGGGCTGGAGCTCGATCGTATGCTCCCCCGGGGCGAGGCCCTGAGCTACCACCTCCGCCCACTTTACATTCCCGCCGACCGGCCTGGAGGAGAGATCCCATACTCCGCCGGCACTCATAGTCGCGGGCGTACCGTCGATCAGTACGCGGAGCCGTCCGGAGCCAGGCGTCGACTCGCCGAAGAGGAGCGCCATGACGCCGTGGAAGTGGAGACGGATCGGCTCCGGGATGACGCCTGCCCGCGCCTGAGCGATCGCCTCGGAGTCGAGCCAGCGGCTCATAAGCGAGTCGTACCAGGCGCTGATGCGGTTCGGCTCGCCTGCGCTCCAGCCAGGCGGCAGCGGGGCGATCCGCGCAATCTGCACCCTGGATGGGCTAAGGTAGGTATCTGCATGGATCATCACCGCCGGCAGATGGCCCACCAGCCTGCGCTTCAATGCCCCCTCGTAACCGCTCCATACGGCGTCTGCATAGGCCTGGTAGCCTGCGTCGCCCGGATGAGTCTTGTCTGTCGGGGAGGTCCACCAACGGTCGACAAGGCCGGGATCCCGGGCCGCCCGCTCTCGCATCCATGTGATGGCGTCGCCTTCGCCGCAGCCGTAGGCCCCTGCGAGCCGGCGATGCTCCTCTACACGCGCGAGCACGCCGGCGCTTCGGGCTACCGCGGCATCGGGAAAGTAGACCATCATCACCGGGCACTTCGCCTCGGTGAGCGTGCGCCGAACAATCGATTCGTAGGAGGCGAACCGCTCCTCGTCGCGGCCATCGAGCCCATCGTTCAGCGAAAAGTCGAGGAAGAGCAGGTCCGGTTGCCGACGGAGCACGTCCCTCTCGACGCGGAAAGCGCCGAGCTGGCTGCCTGTGCCACCGATGGCAGCATCGAAGAAGTGAAAGTGCGCCTTCGGGTATCGGGCCTCGAGCTTCTCGGCAATGCGCGGGCGGTAGCTGGTGGTCTGCGGGTCGGTGGCATTCGCCCCCCAGGTGAGCGATCCGCCGAAGAAGACGACATTGAGCCTGGCGCCGGACCGTGCTCGCCGGTCGAAATCGGCGAACGCAGGCGACGGGACAGGCACTTGTGCCGCGCGGCCAGTCGCGCCGATGGTGGCCAGCGCGAGGCTCGCCAGAAGAAGGGAACCGGACATAACGGGGATCTCCTGTTAGAGAGGGGTGGCCCAGAGTGCGTCGACCTGGCTGCGCGAGAGGCTCTTAACGTGCCCATCGGCATGGAGCACGCTGTACCGACGGGTATCGAAGATCGACCCGCCGTGCCACCCGCCACAGCCATCGAAGATCATATTGAGCGTGGCTGGCGTCTGGACCGAGGAGTCGCTGGCATGCCGGAATGCGATCTCGGTACGGTAGTAGTAACTGGTGCCGAACTTCGCGAAGCTGCTGGGGAATGCGCCCGGAGGCGTGTCGTTGGGAGCGATCGTCTGGCCGGGCACGAAGTCCTCCTGGAGGAAGCCCGTGTCGGACGGACAGTGGAAGAGCTCCCGGCTCTTGATATAGGGCCCGAGCACATCGTTAATGTGGCCTATATTCGGAATCTCGGCCTGGAAGGCGGGCTGGCCATTCCATATCTGGGGCGTGGACCAATCGGCAGGATCGACGGCATAGGGATAGAGCCCATCGCAGTCCTGCGTATACATGGCCACCGCGATACCAATCTGGCGGAGGTTAGAGCTGCAGACAGCTTGCCGGGCCTTCGCGCGCGCCTGAGCAAACACGGGGAAGATGAGGGCGGCCAGAATGGCGATGATGGCAATCACCACGAGGAGCTCAATGAGCGTAAAGGCGCGAGCAGGGCGGGGCCGGGTCAGCATTCGTTCAGATCCTAAGCGCGTCCGCTGAAGCGACGTGCGGGGCGAGAAGCGGTAATCCTATGCTGCCATTGTATCAGGCGCGGGCGATCATGGCAAGGGCTCGGCAAGGAAGCAGGCAATCCGCCAGGAGTACGCCAGGGCGCGGCGATTGGCGGCAGCGGAAACCGGAAGGTGAGGAGCATGGCGATTGGGCCTAATGGAAAGATGAGGCGAGGCCGGCGCGCTCGGCGACGGAGACCGGTGCTTGTGCGAACGGCGGCCGCACTCTGCGCCCTCGGCGCAGCGCTCTGGGCCGGCTACCGCGCGGTGCATCGGTTTGCTCCGTCGCCGATAAACCGAACTATCGAGTCGCCCAATGCCGATGATCGCCCATTCGGTACCTCCGTCGATTGCATCGTGCTGCACGCCACAGCCATGCCGGACCTCGAACGGGTATTGTTCCTCTTCCAAAACCCCGCGAGCCGCCTCTCCTCGCACTACGTTATCGGGAAGGACGGAACCATCGTGCAGGTCGTGGATCCCGACCGCCGGGCCTGGCACGCAGGCATCTCGGAGTTTGTCGGCGTTCCTCGCGTGAACGATTTCAGCGTGGGCATCGAGCTGGTCAACCTCAATGATGGTGTGGACCGCTATCCCGATGCACAGGTGGATGGGACGGCTAACCTGCTCCGCTACCTGCGCTTCCGCTACGGAATTCCGGCCGACCGCATTGTAAGCCACGCGCTTATTGCGCGTCCGCCAGGCCGAAAGAGCGACCCCATCGGTCTCGACATCCCCCGGCTCATCATGCTGTCCGAGTAAGTGCGCCACCCGCCCTTGACACCCACAATCAACCCTCTTACAATAGATCTGTCACAATGCGTGAGCAGCGGACCCATAGGGGCGCGGATGGACAAGGTAGGGAGAAACGAGCGATGAGCCAGTTGTTCGACGAAGCCTGGTCCCGTGTGGTGAGCCTGCCAGCCACAGAACAGGATGCAATCGCCACGATGATCCTGGAGGCGTTGGAAGATGAAGCGTGCTGGGATGCCGCCTTCTTGCGGTCGCCGAGCGCGCTGGAGAGCCTCGCCCAGGAGGCCCAGGCGGAGTATGCAGCTGGCGAGACGATGCCCCTCGACCCAGATTTATCGTGAACTCGCGAACTACTCGTCGCTTTCGCGCCGCACTGGCACAGCTCCCGCCCGAGGTTCGCAAACAAGCCCGGCGGGCGTACGAGCGATTCTCCCAGGACCCTCACCACTCGAGTCTGCGATTCCGCCGCGTACATCCGGTGCTCCCAGTCTACTCGGCGCGCATTTCATCCGACTATCGGGCACTAGGAGTCCTGACCGGTTCAGAGATCACGTGGTTCTGGGTCGGTTCGCACGCGGCCTATGAGTCGCTCCTCACGCAGCTCTGATCCATCGCCGCGGGTCGCGTCCGCCAAACCGAAAGAGCGACCCCATCGGTCTCGACATCCCCCGGCTCATCATGATGTCCGAGTAAGTGCGCCACCCGCCTGCGCTGTCGCAGCGCTCATCCCTTCGGGCACCAGCGGCCAGAGCATGAGGCGAACGGTGACCCTGGAGCTCTACAGGCAGACGGTGAAATCGGCGATCGATGGCCTGCTGCACAAGATCATCGGGCATGATGCCCTTTCTACGCCCCGTTATTATACTTTTTGGGCATAATGTATAGTAAGCAATGGGCTAACGGAAAGCAAGTATATTAAC
>JBBRJW010000344.1:0-4512 GCA_038218705.1 Chthonomonadales bacterium
CGCCAAAGCCCGGCGGCAGCTCTTCGCCACCCATGTCGCTCCGCGCGTACTCCACCAGAAGGGGTACCGCACGCTGAAAGTAGACATGCGATAGCGCTGGCCGGAGCAGCGCCCGAAAGTAGTACCCGCTTCGGATGAGACTATGGTAGCCCTTCTGATAGCAGCTCCAGAGCGCCTCTGCTTCGAGCTTCTCGATTTGCATCCATCACCCCGCGTCGAACAAGCGGTCGGCCCCTACACCGGGCGTCGGGCCGACCGCTCACGCACGATTAGCCCTCAGTGGGTTCCTGATTGATCGCGTTCGCGACCTCAACGAACTGCGCAAGAACGGCCTCCTCACGGGAGAACGACCACTCCTCGCCATCCGCATGCACGCTCGCCTTGGCGGCTTCCAAATCGGTCTTGACCATCATTTCGTCGATAGTCTGACCCGACGGGATCATCGGGTAGACGTTCTCGGTGGTCGGGATAACGCAGTCGATCAGAACTGGCCGATCCATGATGCCCTTCGCCTGCCCGATGATCTCATCGAACTCCGCCGTGGTGCGAGCGCGGAAGCCGACGCCGCCGTACGCTTCCACCAGCTTTACGAAGTCAGGCGAGGCCTGCAGGTCGGTCTGGCTGTAGCGCTCCTCGTAGAACATCTCCTGCCACTGCCGAACCATTCCGAGCGAACGATTGTTAACCACGGCGATAATCAGAGGCAGCCCGTAGACCTTCGCCGTCATCAGCTCCTGGGTCATCATCTGGAACGAGCCGTCGCCCGAGATGCAGACCACGCGCTTGTCGGGATTGGCAAACTGAGCTCCGATCGCGGCCGGCAGGCCAAATCCCATGGTTCCCAGTCCACCGGACGTGATCCACTGCCGGGGACGACGACACTTGAAGTACTGAGCCGCCCACATCTGATGCTGGCCGACGTCCGTCGCCATGATGCAGTCGTGGTCAAACAGCTCGCTCAGCTTCTCAATTGCATACTCCGCGTAGAGCGTGCCGTCCTGCGGGTAGACCAGCGGGAAGCGCCGCTTCCACTCCATGATACGGTCATTCCAGTCCGTCCACGGCTTCGGCTCCACGTGCTTCAGCAGCTCGGTCAGGATTGCCTTCACATCGCCCACGATCGGCACGTCCGGCACGATCACCTTGCCGATCTCGGCCGGATCGATATCGATGTGGATCACCTTGGCGCCGTTCGCGAACTTCTCCACGTTGCCAGTAACCCGGTCGTCGAAGCGTGCGCCGACTGCGATCAGCAGATCAGACTGGCTCACCGCATGGTTCGCGTACGCCGTGCCATGCATGCCCAGCATGCCCATGGAGAGCGCATGGGTCTCGTCGATCGCACCCTTGCCCAGCAGGGTCGTGGTCGTGAGGATATTGGTCTTCTCCGCCAGCGCGGTGACCTCTGCCGTTGCCCCGGATGCGATTGCGCCGCCGCCCACATAGAGCACAGGCCGCTGCGATTCTGCAATCAGCTGCGCTGCCTTGCGAATCTGCAGGTCAGGAATGCGTCCTGCCGGGCTTGCCGGCCTGTACGACGGGATGACCACGTCGCGCGGATAGTCGGTAGCGGAGTCGAACTCGATCTGGTTCTTGCTCACATCCAGCGGGATGTCGACAAGGACCGGGCCCGGTCTGCCGGTGCGCGCAATGTGGAACGCCTCGGCCAGCGCGAGCGCCAGATCCTCCACTCGCTTCACCAGATAGTTATGCTTCGTCACTGGCATCGTAATGCCGGTGATGTCGGCCTCCTGAAACGCGTCCTTGCCAATGGAGCTGGTGCGGACCTGTCCTGTAATCGCCACCATCGGGATCGAGTCCATATATGCGGTCGCGATTCCAGTTACCAGGTTGGTGGCTCCGGGGCCGCTGGTTGCCAGACAGACCCCCACCTTGCCTGTTGAGCGGGCAAAACCATCGGCCATATGTGCCGCGCCTTGCTCATGGCGCACGAGCACATGCTCGATATCGTGGCAGTCAAAGATTGCGTCATAGATCGGGAGGACTGCGCCGCCGGGGTACCCGAATATGTGGGTGACGCCCTCTTGTCGCAGACACTCCAGCAGAATTTGCGCGCCGGACATTTTCATGATAGATGCTCCTCCTGGTCTAAAAACGAAAAAACCCCTCATCCGCAAGGGACGAGAGGCAACTGCTCACGTGGTACCACCCTTGTAATCAGCACGTGTTGACGAAACACGAACGATGAAGCTCCTGCGAGCTTCCGCTGACCACTCGTAACGCGATATCGGGCGCAAACCGGGAAGCCTACTGAACGCTCTACGCGTCGGTTCAGCCGCCTGCTCCGAGGGGAGATTCACCACCTGCTCTTGTCGCCTCGCACCAACCGGCGACTCTCTGAAAAGAACCCTGCGGCTACTAGCCTCATCACAGCAAGTACATTCTCTGGTTGTCAAGGGGAGTATATCACGGCGAGCAATGCCGTGTCAACACCCTTGCGAATCTTTTTTCACACGCCGCGAAGCAGCCTGTTGCTTTTGCCAGATCTACCGATAATGATTCTATAAGACGGCTCCTGCAGCGGCGCGAGGGCAACTCCGAACTACCCTCCCTCCTGAAGGGCCGATCAGGAACCCATCAGCTTTGAATGGCCTCCCGGCCACGAAAAAGGAGATACCTCGATGCAGGCCGTTCTGCTGGCCGGAGGCAGGGGCTCACGCCTCCATCCTCTCACCTATCGTCTTCCAAAGCCAATGGTTCCCATTTTCGACCGTCCGGTCATCGAGCACACACTGCGTCTCCTGAAACGGCACGGAGTTGACCACGTTGTGCTCACCCTGGGATATCGCGCCAACGACATCATCCGGTATTTCGGCACCGGCGCTGCGTGGGACATGACGATCCAGTATGTGATTGAAGAGACGCCACTCGGAACCGCGGGAGGATTGCGCGCCCTCAAGCCCCTTATCGATAGCACATTCCTTGTTCTCTCTGGCGATGGCATCACCGACTTCAACCTCTCCTCGGCGCTCGCGGTTCATCACGCAAGGCGTGCTGAGGCGACGATGCTGCTCTATCGAGTCCCGGACATTGACGCTCGCAGTGAGTTCGGCATCGTAGAGACCGGCGCATCCGGGCGCATCACTCGCTTCCTCGAGAAGCCCAAACCCTATGAGACATTCAGCGAGAACGTGAATACGGGCATCTATCTGCTCGAGCCCTCGATCCTGGACCGCTTGCCCGAATCCGGCTCTTACGACTTCAGTCGGCAGCTCTTTCCAGCCTTGCTGGAGGAGGGAGCGGAGTTCTACGGCCACTCATCGAGTGGCTACTGGTGTGATATCGGCAACCTGAAGCAGTACAAGCAGGTACATCAAGATGCACTCATGGGCAAGATCCGGCTCGACCTCGGCGCGGACGGCGCTCAGCAGATTGAGCCCGGTATATGGATCGGCTCCGAGGCGAGGATTCACTCGACAGCGCGGTTCGACGGCCCATGTTTCGTCGGACGGCAGGCGACCGTAATGCCCGGTGCGCGCATCGGCGGATGCGCGGTGATAGGCCACACGAGCCAGATCGACTCCCATGCAATTGTGTCCGCTTCCGTGATCGGGGCCAACTCCCACGTAGGCAAAGGTGCGGTCGTGCGCAATTGCATCCTGGCGGAAAACCACGCGGTGGAGCAGCAGAGCCGCCACCTCCATAGTGTGATGACACCGTTTGACGCGCCAATGCCCATATGCCAGACCACTGGCCGCGCCATCATCGCACACGCTCCGCATGCACTCGCGGTCTAGTCTCCGCATACCGTAACTGAATCGGGGCCCGGCGCGGCCGTCGCGCCGGGCCCCGATATGTGCGAAGGAACCTCTGTCAGCGCTTCACGGTGACAGCCTGCCCCGACTTTGCAGAATCCCACGCCGCCTCCGTGAGCTCGATCACTCGCAAGCCCCAGATTGCGGGAGAGCCGATCTCCTCTTCGCCCCGGATAACGGCGATGAAGTTGGCGTCCGGGTCGCTGCCCTTCGGCATATCCTCGACTGCCGGCATGGACCGCTTCCCTACGGCGTCGCTCACCTCGAGCTTGCCCTGGCGCACGTAGAAAGCGCCCTTCTCACACCAGATCGTGATGTCCTCATAAAACGACGGAGCATTTCCCACCACGGAGACGTTGCCAGCCGCGCCGCCTACGAAGTCGATCGTGAGTGCGGAATTGATATCGACGGGCACGTGGAAGTTCTCCATAGAGGCGAATACGCGCTCTACGGAGAGCCCGGTGATAAACAGCAGGATATCGAGCATGTGCGAACCAGAGTCGTTGAGCTGCCCTCCGCCGCTCAGCGCCGGATCGTGCCGCCATGAATTGGCGCACGCGCGCAGCCACTCCTGGCCCTGCAGGCCCTGAACGAACTGGACCGCCCCGTACTTCCCACTGGCGATCTCCTGCTTGATGTAGAGGAACTCGGATTGGTAGCACCTCTGATAGTTGAGCACGAAGACCTTGCCGGACTCTTCGATCTTCTTCAGCACCTTATGCGCCTGCTGCACTTC
>JBBRJW010000345.1:0-4512 GCA_038218705.1 Chthonomonadales bacterium
CCTGCGGTCAGTGTTCCTGTTTTGCAAGTACGGAGTTCCACACATGCCGCCCGGAAGCGCTATTGTCAATATCAGCTCCGTTCATGCGCACGAGACAACACGGAACGTGGTTCCTTACGCTTCCTCGAAAGGCGGAATGGAGGCCTTCACCCGGGGCTTCAGCGAGGAACTCGAGGACCAGAAGATCCGGATCAACTGCGTCGCCCCCGGAGCGGTGAACACACCCATGCTCTGGAATAATCCAAATGTGAAGAGCGGTGCGGAGAAGGTAGAGGGAGCGATCGGCGAGCCCGCCGACCTAGCGGCGGCTATCTGCTTCCTGGCGGCGGACGAAGCGCGGTTCATCAATGGCACCACCCTAATTGTCGATGGAGGCCGTCTCGACATTCTCTAAAGATCCGCGAAAAGAGTTTTCCGGAATCCGAGCCCGGGCGGGAGTAGAGTGGCGTGAACCGTGGCCGCAGTCTCTCCCCGCCCGGCGTCTCTGGCCCGAAGGCCGTCCAGCCGGGGCGGCGCAGTGCGGGGAAGATTGCGGGCTCAGAAGAGCGTAGAGGGCGGTTCCTTGCGCGCCTCAATCACCTTGCGGCGAGCGCCCGCGATGTCATCGACCAGCGATTGGCGAGAGGCCCGATAGGCGTCTCCCTCCTGGCGCAGGATATAGGCGGGGTGCAGAGCGGCGGAGGCGTACCGCGCATATCGCGAGGGAAACCACTTGCCGCGCTCCTGCAGCATCCGGAAGTTCCGGTGGATGATGGCGTTTGCGGCCGGTGCGCCAATGCAGAGAATCACCAGCGGACGGATCAGAGCGATTGTGTCCGCTAACCAGGGGGCGCAGGCGGCGATCTCTTCTGGCGTCGGCAGCCTGTTCTGAGCGCGACCTGCCTCGATCACGCAGGCACGGCATCGCACGACATTGCAGATGTAGATATGCTTCCGCGTAATGCCGTTTCCGCGGAGACAATCATCGAGCAGTTGGCCGGAGCGGCCGACAAACGGCCTCCCCGTCGCATCCTCGTTCTGGCCCGGTCCCTCGCCAATCAGCATGAGCGGCGAATTGGGATTGCCCTCGCCAAACACGACGTTTGTTCGCGTCTTCGACAAATCGCACGCCGTACAAACGGACGCCCGCCGCGCGAGGTCAGCAATGCGCTCCAGGCGCTCCTCCGGGCTCAGCTCGACCGGCGCAACAGGAGGCTGCTCATCCGGCATCTCGCTAACCGCTCCCTGGGCCTTCGCAGTCAGCCGTGCCGGCGCCCTGGGCTTGACCGGTCACTGGCTTCTCGCGCTCAGGATCGGGGTCGATGATCGCACGCAGCCGGGCATGCACTTTCGCAAGGCTCTCCGGTATTACCCTCACGTCCGCGAGAACCGGCATAAAGTTCGTATCGCCACTCCAGCGTGGAACGATGTGCCAGTGGAGATGATCCGCGATACCGGCGCCTGCAACACGGCCCATGTTCACCCCGAGATTGAACCCGTCTGGGTGAAAGGCGCGGCTCAGGAGATCCACGCAGTCCCGCGTTAGCTGCATCACTTCCAGCATCTCCGCGTCTGTGTACGCCACCAGCTCGTGTGCGTGCCGGTACGGAATCACCATCAGGTGCCCATTGCTGTACGGGTAGGCGTTAAGCATCACGAACGCATGCTCGCCTCGGATCAAGATCAAGTTCTCGGCATCGCGCGCACGATCCTCGGCCGGAAAGACACAGAAGATGCACCCATCCGCCCTGTCCGCGTTCTCGATGTACTGGAGGCGCCAGGGCGCCCATAGCTGCTCCGTCATAAGGCTCCTTACCGGCCCGGCTCCTCGGCACAGAGGCGATTAGTTGCTTCGCACGTGATTATGAAGATACCCCAGCGGCCGCCGGATTGCGTGTTGGACGCCCCCGGATCGCGATCCTGCCGCTCGGGCGGATGCAGGAAATCCGGTCGCAACCGCGAATATTGCAGGCGAGAGGCACTCCCTCTCCGGGAGCAACAGCGGCCGTGACACTCCACTTCCTCGACCTTTCGCAGCCCATCATAGCCGCCGGCCCGAACTGCCCGGCGCACCCGCTCGTCGAATCCCGCCTCGGCGCGGACCATCCGGAGCATGGGTGGCGCTGGGAGACGCTCACGCTGGCGAGCCATACCGGAAGTCACCTCGATGCACCGCTCCACAAGCTCGCAGGCGGCGCATCCATCGACTCGCTCCCGCTCGATCGTTTCGCTGGCGATGCCTATATCGTCAACCTGCGCCCCATCGGAAGCCGCGAGTGGATCGCGGCCGCCCGACTCGAGGAGCTGCTCCCCGCGCTGCCTCCCGATTCAATCGTTCTGCTCTCAACCGGATGGGGCGACCGCCGGGAGCGCAGCGACGATTGGCTCTACGGCTCCCCTCGCCTCGCGCCGGACGCTGCGCGATGGCTGGTCGACCGATCTATTCGTGGGCTCGGGATTGACCACTGGGGTATTGGCGGGTGGGACCGCGCGAACGACGCTGAGGTGCATACTATTCTGCTCGAGGCGTCCATCTGGATCTGCGAAGAGCTGCGCCTGCCCGCGGAGGTATGCCAGATGGCCATGCCGCAGCAGTTTGTCGCGCTGCCTATCAATCTGCCCGGGCACACCGGCGCGTGGTGCAGGCCCGTCCTTGTTATGCGCTAAGGGGAGTACGATAATGGTCCGGTTAACATTGCTCTGTTCCGCAGCGGTCCTGCTCGCGCTTTTTGGCCTGGGCCCGGCCCGCGCTCAGGATCGGCTGCCAGAGGTTACGGATTCGGACCGCGCCCTCCTGAAGACCCTGAAGCCGAACCATCCCAGGCTGATTTGTGGACCCGCTGAGCTCGCCAGGATCAAGCGGCTCGTCACAACAGATCCTCTCGCCGCCTCCTGGCGGGATGCCCTGCGATCCCACGCCATCCGGCTGCTCAAGCTTCCGCCGGTAGAGCATGTGCTGATTGGTCCGCGCCTGCTCGACAAGAGCCGAACCGCTCTCGATCGCATCACCATGCTGGCTCTCATCTATCGCCTGGAGGGTGATCGCCGGTTCGCTGAGAGAGCCCGTGACGAGATGCTCGCAGTCTGCGCGTTTGCGGATTGGAATCCGTCGCACTTTCTGGACGTAGCCGAGATGACTACTGCCGTTGCGCTCGGTTACGACTGGCTCTACGATTTCCTCACGCCTGCTGAGCGCACCACGATAAAGACCGGTCTGGTGAGTCTCGGCCTCCATGCCGGGAGGGACGCCTACCGAAAGGGCCCCTCGTGGGTTCGTGCTACCCACAACTGGAATCAGGTCTGCAACGGCGGCCTCCTGGTCGGCGCGCTCGCCGTAGCCGATGAGGAACCCGATCTCGCCGCCTATATCCTGTCGATGGCCCGCGCGCACCTTCCTCTCGCTCTGGCGAGCTATGCGCCCGATGGCGGATGGGTGGAGGGCCCGGGATACTGGGGCTACGCCACCATGTACACCGTTCTGGCGCTCTCCGCTCTCGACACGGCCCTGGGCACCGACTTTGGCCTCTCCACCATGCAGGGAATGGCCGAAACGGGCGAGTTCCGCATGCACTTCGTAGGCCCCAATGGTCGTACGTTTAATTTTGCGGACGGTGGTGAGCGGGAGGGGAGCGCGCCCTGGCTCTTCTGGCTCGCTCGCCGCTACAAGAGGCCCGACTACGCGGCACTGGAGCGCGATACCGCCGGCAAGAATGGAACACCGTTTGACCTGATCTATTACCTGCCAACCGGCCAGGCGGATGTCACTGCGAAGGCTCCACTGGATGCCTCCTACCGGGCAATTCAGGTGGTCTATATGCGGAGTGCATGGCAGGATCCGAACGCCCTCTTCGTCGGCTTCAAAGGCGGCGACAACAGAGCGAATCACGCCCACCACGACCTCGGCAGTTTTGTGCTCGACGCCATGGGCGAGCGATGGGCTTCGGACCTCGGCGGCGACAACTACAACCTGCCCGGCTATTTCGGGAAGGAGCGGTGGAGCTACTTCCGCCTTGTTACCGAAGGGCACAATGCACTCCTCATCAACGGGAAGGACCAGGCGCCCAGGGCGAAAGCCTCGATTCGCCTCTTCGGGGCAGGAAGCGCAAGCCCGTTCGCCATCGCCGATCTGACCGAAGGGTACGCGCCGGAGGCACGAAGCGCTCAGCGGGGCATTCGATTGGTCGATCGTAAGGCCGTTCTGATCCAGGACGAGGTGGAGACGACAAGCCCTGCGGCCGTAACGTGGAATCTGATAACGTCGGCGGGAGTTACGCTGGAGGGAGATACCGCGCATCTCTCCCAGCATGGCAAGACCATGGACATCCGCGTGCTATCACCGAGAGGGGCGCGGTTTGAGTCACTCACCGCGACACCTCCCCCGCCGCAGAACCCCAACAAGGGCTATACCCGACTGGTGCTGCATCTTCCCGCCGACGTCAGCAAGGCGACCGTGGCCATTGCGTTTCTACCCACGGGCGCTCCGCTTCCGCCGTCCATGGCGCGAGTCCAGCCGCTCCGATCGTGGAAGCCCAC
>JBBRJW010000346.1:0-4511 GCA_038218705.1 Chthonomonadales bacterium
GACGAAAGGCGTCAGTTGTCGGAGAGCACCCTTCCGCGCGTCTCGATCACCCAGGGGATCGCGAGCAGCCCGACCAGCGGCACGAAGCCTACGATGAAGAGGGCCCGGGTGGCGGCAGCGAGTGAATCTGTACCGAGACTGGCAACCCGGCCCACGAGGAATGGCCCAATCGCGGCGATGATTCGCCCTCCGTTGTAGCAGAAGCCTGCCCCGGTAGCCCGGAGCCGGGTGGGGAAGAGCTCTGGCAAATAGTAAGTGAAGCTCCCGAATACCCCGAACACCGTAAGGCCGATCGGGAAATACATGAGGAGCCGGGTCTCCGGAGGGATTGGTGCGCCGAATGCGACGAGCATCGCTGCGCCGGAGGCGAGGAAGTAGAGTGCGAACATCACCCGCCGACCGAGTAGCTTTGACGCCGGAACCGTGAGCAGAGTGCCGATGAGTCCGCCCAGGTTAAAGGCAGAGGTTGCAATGAGCTTCCAGTGCTCTGCGAGCGCAAGCATCTCGGTCTTGCCATAGCCCTGTGTCTTCGATGTCGCCGACGCGAGGCCTGATGCAACGATCGGGATAAAGGCATTGCTCGACCACCACATCAAGAGCGCAGTCAGGGCCATCGCGAATCCGCTCAGCGTGAGAGCCCGATACTGTGGCGAGAAGAGCTCGCGAATAGAGGGGGGAATTGCGCCTGCCGCGGCGCTCTTCCACCGCTCCGGCTCCCTTACAAATAGCCTGACGAGGAACGCAACGGCCGCTGGGATGAGACCGCAGAGGAAGACATACCGCCATGAGCTGGCTGGATCGGCCTTCAGATGAACGCCGGCTATCTGGTAGTTGACGAAGGTCGCCAGGAAGAGCCCGAGCGGAGCAGAGGTGTAGAGCAGCGCTCCTGCCTCTACACGGCGCTTCTCCGGAACGACCTCCGCGACCATCGCTGCGCCGGCCGCCCACTCACCGCCGATTCCGAGGCTGGCAACGATGCGGAACGCGAGCAGCACCCATATCGAGTGGGCAGTGGCACAGAGCGCGGTGCCAAGCGAGTAGAGCGCCATCGTGAGGAGGAGCGTCCGGGTGCGCCCGATTCGATCAGCGAGCTTGCCGAAGAGGATGCCGCCGACGGCCCACCCGATCAGGAGAACTGAGGTTAGGATCCCGCTCCATCGCAGCGTCTCACTCTTCGCGAGAGGTGAGTTGATCGTGAGCCCGAGCAGCGTCGGCACGCAGTTGGGCGCGACGTAGTTGAAAAGCAGGCCATCAAAGACGTCGAAGCCCCACCCAAGCCACGCTGCGAAGAGCACGGTCCACTGATAGCCGTTCATCTCGAGCAACAGGCGGTTGGGCGAATGCACTGCGGCGAGGCCGGGACTAGCGTCGGCGGCGACAGGTCTCTCGGGGCGTTCGGGCGTGGTGGGCATAGCTCTCTCCGGGAGGTGCGAAAAGCCGCGGACGCCCGCTTGAATCGGGTGCCCGCGGCTGCTGCAATCAGTGGATTCAGACGGCGGGGCTGAGGGCCTCCGCGGATACAACGGCGTTGGCCGTCATTTTTCCCTTATCGGCGGCCTGAGCGTTGGCCCGGGCCTCCTCCTTCTGGGCCATCATCTCGTCAACCGACTTGGTGTGGAGGCGTGCTGCGCCCTCGGTTTGAATGAGCTGCGTTCGCGTGCCGTTTGCAGCGGCCTCCTCAAGCCGGGCGCGAGCGCCCGGGATTGCGGCGGCGAAGTTCGGGAGCCACTGCGCCTGCTCAACCAGCATCTGGTCGGTGAGCTGCCAGATCTCTTCGGGATCGCAGACCGCGCCTGTCAGCGGGTCGTGAAGCATCGCCTGCTTGAGCAGCGTCACGTCGCCGTGCACTGCGGCCTCCATGCCCATCTCCTGCACTCGAACCGACGACGAACAGGTGGCAGCGCAGGCGAGAGGCAGTGCGCCGACCACCGGTACGTTGATGCCGGTCCTGTCCACATAGCCTGGAATCTCCACGATGCAGCCATCCGGAAGATTGGTTATGTGGCCCTGGTTCGCGACATTGAAGTGCCCGCGATACAGACGGCCGGTTTCGAGTCCCTCAATGATATAGGACCCGTGCTCCTCGCTCCGCTTGTCCGGTGTGAACTGCGGGGCCTCCTGGGCCATCCAGTTCGGGAAGTCCGTCTCGAACCAGTTGCGGCCCTCGGTGCAGACGCGAAGGTACCCACCGGTCTCGCCGTTGATCCAGCTCGAGAGGTCGATCCACTTGGTGATCTCGCCGATGCGCTTACGATACCAGGGCACGTACTCGCTGAGGTGCCCGTTCGACTCCGTGGAGTAGTAGCCGAAGCGCTTCAAAACGTCGATGCGAACCTTTTCGGTTGTCGGGTATTCCGGATGAGACTGAAACAGGTCCAGAAGTCGGGGGACAAAGTCGATGCCTCGCCACTCGATCTTCACAAACCAGGTCTGGTGGTTGATGCCGGCCGCGATGACGTCAACGTCGCGGCGGTGAAGGGTCTCTTCCGGGCCGATGAGGCCTTCCTTGCGCGCCCAGAGCTCGATGCAGCGCGTGATCTGCCAGTGAGCTCCCTGAACCCCGTGGCAGAGGCCGATGGTCTTGACCCCGCCATACTTGCTGCAGGCCCAGGTGTTCATCGCCATGGGGTTCGAGTAGTTGAGCAGGAGCGCGCCCGGCTTCGCCACTTCGCGGATGTCCTTGCAGAAGCCAAGGAGGGCGGGGATGGTGCGCTGGGCATACATAATGCCGCCCGCGCAGAGGGTGTCGCCGACGCACTGGTCGATCCCGTATTGGAGTGGAATGTCAATGTCCGTCTTAAAGGCCTCGAGGCCTCCCTGCCGGATCGTGCAAATTACGTAGTCTGCGTCAGAAATGGCAGCGCGCCGATCGGTCGTGCTGACGATCGTCGCGGGAAGATGATTGCCCTCGATGTCGCGGCGGGCCAACCGGGTCACCATGTCGAGGTTCTGCTCGTCGATGTCGGTAAACGCGAACGTCGTTTCATTGAACTCAGGGACCGTCAGCAGGTCACCCATCAACCTCCTGGTGAAGCCGATCGAGCCCGCGCCAACCATTGCTATCTTAAGCGCCATTTAGGGAATTCCTTTCAGTCTGCCGCAGTGCGGCGGCGCAGGGCACCGCCGCTTCACGCTATAGATTAGCGGGCACTTCAGGATTTCCTCCGCACCTTCGCTGGATGAGCGGCGGGCGGCTTTGCCGGTTCTGCCGGATGGGGGACAATTCGCGGGTCCAGGTGCGACCTCAACTGGAAGCTGCGAACCAGGCTTCTCAGCATGGGAACGTCCTCGTCGAAGCGTGAGAGGCGTGTTCGAGCCGAGACGACGATGGCAACCTTGTCCTCGATCCAATTGAGCACAACGGACTTGATAGGGATCTCCGGATTCGAGCGGTCGAGACCCTGGAAGGTCAGGTAAGTCGCTTCATTCGATCCCTGCCAGGTGCGTTTCTGCTCCACGTCCTTGATAACATCGTAGTGGGTAGGCGCGTCGACCATGACCTGGTGCATCAGATCGGCGCTGGTTGCAGCGGTGGCCGGCGCAAGAGAGACTGCCACCCGGTCCGGACTGTCGGCCTCAGTCTGCAGGTAGATCAAAGCGTTGTGCGCAGGGTCAGGAAGGTCCTCCGGGAAGGGCAGCCAGCCCTTCGGGTAGTCAATGGTCCAGCCCGATTTGCCGAAGTACGTAGCTACTTCCGGATACTTTCCGGCCAGTACCTCCGCCGTAAGTGTCTGCGAGTGAGCCGCTCCAGCGGCGGTATGCGCACCATGTGGTCCGTGCCGCGGGGCTTGTGCTGCCCCCCAGGTCACCCGGTAGACCGTGGTCTTTTTTGGACGATCGGTAGCCCATTCACCGGATCCGAGCACCTGCCCCCGCCCGAAACGGCCACCGCTGATCCAGAGTCCGGCGAGCCCGGTTTTCCAGTGAAACAGAACGGGCTGACCTGGCACGATGGTTGACGGCTGAATTGTGACCGCGAGACTAGCCGCTGGACTCGGTGCGGCCGCAGGTGGCTTCTTCTCCGGTGGTGCAGCAGGCTTCGCAGGTGTGGGCGAAGGCGCGACCGGCGTCGACGGTGGCGCAGCCGGAGGCGTTACTGGTGCGGGCTTGGTAACGACAGGAGCCGGCGGCGGGACGGGCTGTGGCGGCCCTACAGGTGGAGCGGGCGTTGGAGCGACAGGCGCCGCCGGCTTTGCTGGCGGGGCAGGTGTCGGACCAGGCGCTGGCTGCACCGGAGCGGGCTTATCAGGCACTGGCACGGGTTTTCCGGGCGTGGGGGCCGCGGGGCTAAGGGGTGGCGCCGGCGATGGCTGGGCAGGTGGCGCGGGCGGCTGAGAGAGCACAGCGAGGGCAGCGAGCAATTGAAGCGCAGGCATTGGTGAGGTTCCTTGTCAGCATTGACCGCGAATCGCGGCCGTACAGACAAGGACGTGACGCCTGAGTACCAGGTTCCCCGAGCATGGGGCGACAGGGCGGATGCACATCGCGCGCTTCGCACGGGGCGTTGGTTG